>JBHBLB010000014.1:0-27022 GCA_041791495.1 Porphyromonas sp. | reverse complement strand
TACGGGCAACTGCGGTATATCATTATAAATTAGGAGGTTATTATATATAAATATGCATCAGAATTTACGGCAATAAAAAAGGGCAGCACCCCATAAAGTTTGGGAAGGCTGCCCTTCTGTCCTTCGTAGCGAGACCGAGAATTGAACTCGGGACCTCATGATTATGAATCATGCGCTCTAACCATCTGAGCTATCTCGCCGTTTTTCAGACGCAAAGGTAAGGATATTTTCGGAATACTCAAATAGCTACCCCCACTTTTTTATCACATCCTCTTCTTCTCATTGTCACGGCAGAATATTATTAAGATTAGGAAGTGAAGTGATAATCAGGGGCTGAAAATTAGTTTTCCACTCCGGATTATTAGTATTCCGCTGCTGAAAAGTGGTTTTCAGCAGCGGAATACAAGAACGTTACCGAGACTGTATGCTTTTTCATACGTGACTGAAAGTGTCACAACGCGCAACGAATGCAGTATAGAGGATGGGGTTAGGGCGACAATGTTGCCGGCTTAGGGGGAAGAAGTATACGGAGCGACGGGGAGAGGAGCGCAGGGTTGTGAGGATGGGGCAGGAGGAGAAAACGGGTGCTTCCCGAAGCAGTGGACAAAAAAGTAAAGCACGGGAAGCCGGACACTGCTTCCCGTGCTTTACTTTCCGTCACCGGTGTCTTCTCTGTTTCATGGGAGACAGCTCTATCACTTCGAGATCTCTGGGTACCCCTTCAGCTATCGTGAGGCGAACCAAGGTGCGCACGAGCTGCTGTCCATAGGTCCCTGCTGCCCCGGGATTGATATAAAGGGTATCGAACGCGGGGTCGTACTTCACCGCAAGTATATGAGAGTGCCCTGCTACAAGTATCTTGGGATGCTCCACCCTCAGGCGTGTGGTGATACCGAAAGCGTACTTCCCGGGATGGCCTGCGATATGTCGCATGAGGACTCGCGCACCCTCGATGTCGAAGAGTGCCTCCTCGGGACACTCGTTGCGGATACTTTGTCCGTCGATGTTACCGTAGACAGCTCGCACGGGGCATATCTCTCGGAGGCGTTGCAGTACAGAGAGGTCTCCGATGTCCCCTGCGTGCCATACCTCATCGCACTCAGCGAAGTAGGTCGCATACCGATCGTCCCATGTGCCATGGGTATCGGAGAGGATGCCGATGCGCTTCATCGCCTCAGGTCTGATAGACGGGCGACCTCTTCCTTAAAGACCTTGCCTCGATGCTCATAGTTCTTGAAGAGGTCGAAGCTCGCACAAGCCGGAGAGAGGAGCACCACATCCCCTTCTTCGAGGAGCAGCATGTCGATGAAGTCGAACGCTTCTCGCATACTGTGTGCATCTATCGTCGGCACATCGAGATGGTCAAAAGCCTTATGGAGTTTCGCACTGTCGAGGGTTAGGTATATGAGGGCTTTGGCCTTACTTGCGACGAGGTCGTGGATGATACCGTAGTCGTTGCCCTTGTCTGTCCCGCCAAGGAGGATGACTGTACGGTGGTCGGGCATAGCCGCAAGGGCATAGTGGGTCGAGTCTATATTGGTGGCTTTGGAGTCGTTGATATACCTCACCCCATCGATGACTGCCACGGGTTCCATCCTATGCTCGACCGCCACGAAGGAGTGCAGGGCTTGTGTGATGTCGTCTATCGTAAGTCCCATACGAAGGGTGGCAAGCGTGGATGCCATCATATTATAAGCGTTGTGCTCGCCTCGTAGTGGCATATCCGTAAGTGGTATATCATAGCGTATCCCGTCCGCCTCGATGGTCATGACTTCTCCGGAAGAGAGATAGGCGTCGGGCACACCTTCGTCTTTCTTATGCAGCCCAAAGGTGAGGACTCTGGAGGTAAGCGGAGCCATCCGTCTACCCAACATCTGTGCAGTGATCTGATCATCTACAAAGTAGATAGCAGTGTCGGCGGCAGTCTGATTGCGGAAGACGCGACCCTTGGCATCGGCATACTTCTCGAAAGAGTAGTCGTAGCGGTCGAGATGATCGGGAGTGATGTTGGTAAGCACCGCGACATCTGCCCTGAAGTCGTACATGTGGTCGAGCTGAAAACTACTCAACTCCACTACATAGATAGCATGTGGGTCACGGACGATGCACTGCGCGAGGGACTTACCTATATTACCGCACGCCACTGCATCACGGCCGGCAGTACGAAGGATATGAGTGATGAGCGACGTGGTAGTGGTCTTCCCATTGCTTCCGGTGACTGCAATCACCTTGCTCTGCCCTATGTAGCGGTAGGCGTACTCTATCTCGGAGATGACGGGTAGTCCAAGGGCAAGGCAACGCTGTATGACGGGTGCGGTATCGGGTATGCCGGGGCTCTTCACCACTTGCGTGGCTTGGTCAAGGTCGGACAGGGTATGTCCTCCCTCCTCGTACGGTATCTCGTACTCACGAAGCAGGGCTTTGCTCTCCTCCGACAGAGTACCGTGGTCGGAGAGTAGTACTCGCTCACCGTTGCGAGCAGCAAGGACGGCAGCCCAGAGCCCGCTTTCGCCACCGCCGAGAACTATTGTGTATGCCATTGTGACAGGATATCGGGATGATTATCTTAGTTTGAGCGTGATGATGGTAAGGGCCGCGAGGATGATGCCCACGAGCCACATACGAAGCACGATCTTGGCTTCGGGCATGGGACGTATGGGTGTCTGGATGAGTGCCTCGATACCTGCATTGCCGGGCTTCTGGAAGTGGTGGTGGAGCGGTGTCATCTTGAAGACCCTACGGCCCACCCCTGTCTTCCGCTTGGTGTACTTGAAGTATGCCACTTGTATCATCACCGAAAGGCTTTCGACCAAAAAGATGCCACAAAGGATAGGGAGCAGTAGCTCCTTCCTCAGGACTATGGAGAAGACGGCTATAATACCTCCGAGGGTAAGGCTCCCGGTGTCACCCATGAAGACCTGGGCGGGGAACGAATTGTACCACAAAAAGCCGACCGTAGCTCCTATGAATGCCGCAGCGAAGATCGCCAACTCTTCGGCTCCGGGTATAAACATGATGTTGAGATAGGACGCAAACTCCATGTGCGATGACATATACGCCAATATGCCGAGTACGACTCCGATGATGGCAGATGACCCGGCCGCCAGCCCGTCGAGCCCATCGGTAAGGTTGGCACCATTGGACACTGCCGTGACGATGAATACATACACGATGATGAGGATGATGAATGTCACGATGTCCTTATTGCTCTTGACGCCCAACCAGTCCGCAACTTTGCTATAATCGAGATTATTATTCTTGAGGAAAGGTATGCTTGTCTGCGCACTCTTCTGCTCTACCTTGGTATACTCCACCGTGACAGTGCCGTCGGGATTGACGGTCTGGGTGTTCTCCTTGATGACTATCGCTGGGCTCATGAAAAGCGTGATGGCGACCAAGACCCCCAAACCGATCTGCGCAACAACCTTGTACTTGCCCCTAAGTCCCTCCTTATTCTTCTTGAAGACCTTGACATAGTCGTCCGCAAAACCCAAAGCTCCAAGCCACAAGGTCGTGACAATCATCAGGATGATATAGATATTCTCCAGACGGCAGAATAATAGTGTCGGGATCAGCAACGAGATAATGATGATGATACCTCCCATCGTCGGAGTACCAGACTTGGACAACTGTCCCTCGATATCCAGAGGTCGGATGCTCTCCCCTACCTGACGCTTCCGGAGAGTGTCGATAATACGCCCACCCACAATGGTAGCTATGAGCAATGAGAAGATGAACGCCAGTGCCATACGTGTGGTAACGTACGTGAAAGCACCCATACCGGGCACCCCGACGGTCTTGAGGTATTGGAAGAAGTAGTACAACATACCGATCTGCGTTTATGCGTGAGGTTTCTCTGACTGCGTAATCTTTGTGACCTCTTCATGGTCTGAAAAGTGTTTCTTGACCCCTTTGATCTCCTGATAAGTCTCGTGACCCTTACCGGCAATAAGGATAATATCCTTGGGGATAGCCATAGTACAAGCGGTACGGATGGCTTCGCGGCGATCGGTGATATTGAGCGTACGTGTAGCCGCTTCCGCATCCAACCCCTCGTGCATCTGGCGAATGATCTCCACGGGATCCTCATCTCTCGGGTTATCTGACGTAAGGATGACGAGGTCGCTATACTTCGCGCTCACAGAAGCCATGATAGGGCGTTTGCCCGCATCCCGGTTTCCTCCTGCTCCCACTACGGTGATGAGGCGTCCGCCTGTGGTCTCGATGAGGTCGCGGAGGGTAGTGAGCACGTTCTCCAACGCATCCGGGGTATGGGCATAGTCCACAATGGCAACGTACCCCTTGGGCGAAAGGATCGTCTGGAAGCGGCCATCCACAGGACGAAGTGTACTCATCAGGCGCAACACTTCGTCTCTCTCCGCTCCGAGAAGTAGGGCAGCACCGTAGACGGCAAGGAGGTTGTAGGCATTGAACCCCCCCACAAAGTGCGTAAAGACCTCGGACGAACCGAAAAGCATATCGGTACCTTCGAGGTGCTGTTCGAGGATGCGTCCCTTGAAGTCGGCATCCCTCTTGAGCCCGTATGTATGCACTTCGGCCTTCGTGTTCTGTACCATCACTGCTCCGTTCGGCTCATCTATATTGGTAAGTGCGAAAGCCTCCTTGTCAAGAGCGTCAAAAAATCCCTGCTTTGCCTTAAGGTAATTGAGGAATGTCCCATGATAATCGAGATGGTCCCGGGTAATGTTGGTGAAGATACCGCCCCGGAAGACGGCTCCTCCTATTCGGTGCTGACACACAGCGTGAGAAGAAACTTCCATAAAGGCATACTGACACCCGGCTTGTACCATCTCGTTCAACAAACATTGGAGCGTGAGTGCATCCGGAGTGGTACGCTCCGACTCCCGCATCTCGTCATCAATATATGTACATACGGTAGAGATGAGACCGACCTTGTAACCCAATCCCTTGAAAAGGCGGTACAGGAGCGTCGCAATGGTGGTCTTGCCGTTGGTGCCTGTCACACCCACGAGCCGGAGCTTCTCGGACGGATGATCGTAATAATTGGCTGCGAGATTGCCAAGGATCATATCCGTGTGCTCAGTACGTATATAAGTAATATGCTCATGTCGTACCTCGGGCACCTCCTCACAGAGGATCGCCACGGCACCGTTCCGTATCGCCTGCTCGATATAGTTATGTCCGTCGGTGAGTGTTCCCTTGATCGCCACGAAGAGTGATCCGTCAGCCACCTTACGAGAGTCGGAAGTTATCTTGTTGATCTCTATTGCCGAGGCATCTCCGAGTAGTTCGTGAGCAATACCTTTCAGTAGTTGATTGAGTTTCATATATGGGAATTCTGGTATGTTATGTAGTATGTTATTTTATTCGGATAGTAATGTGTTCACGACCGGAGACCTTACGTCCTGCGGGGAGAGACTGGCCCACGACCCGCCCGCCATAGCCTGACAAGGACACTTTGAGCCCGACCTTCTCGGCAAGAAATACGGCATCTACGGGAGAGAGACCGACAAGGCTCGGCACAACTCCCACCTCGGGGTCGAACGCCAAGAAGTCGTTCAGCGCGCGAGGTGCGCCATCTTCTCCCGACTTACTGTCTACCGCCAACCACTTCCCTCGGCCATCTATGTCGTGAGGAGATATTCCGGTGATATCCGAAGCCGCTTTGACGGCAGCACGGGAGCCGCCATGTATAGCGAAGTTGAAGTGAGCTGCCGAGTCGGGGACCACATCTCCGATGGGCATACTCATGGTGGTGGCAAAGATCTGTTCGGCAATGTTTCTCACCACACCACCTGCGATACGTCCCCCGGACGGGTAACCGTTGCGAGGACGACTGACAACCACTATACAAGTATACTTAGGTTTATCGTACGGAAAGAATCCGCAAAACGACACGTTATGCCCCTGCCCCTCATACCCTGCGGCACCTGCCGAACGCTGTGCCGTACCCGTCTTTCCGGCGATCTCGATGTGTTCGGAGTTGGCTTCGGTAGCTGTTCCGTCTGTAACGACACCTCTCAGCATCTCCTTCATCTGTCGGAGCGTCTTGTCAGAGGCTATCCTGCTATTGACAACAACAGGTTTCTTCTTCATCACCACCTTATCCTTATCCTTGATATGGGTGACAAGGTAGGGCTCCATCATCTTTCCATTGTTGGCGATGGCGTTGTAGAAGCGGCAAGTATATATCGGAGGCACCATAGTTTCGTAGCCGAATGAGATCCAAGGCAGTGAAGTCTTTGCCCACTTATCGGTATCACGTTGGATGCGTGCGGTTGCTGTCCCGGGGATTTCGAGATTAATCGGTTCGAAGAAAGACATCTCGTCGAGATAATGCAAGAACTTCTTCTTGTCATTTTCAAATCCTTTGAGTATCGTCTTCACTACTCCCACGTTGGAAGAGTAGTGTATTGCCTCTGCCACTGTGATACGTCCATAGCCTCCCTTATGGGCATTGTGGTCACGGACAATACGCTTGGCATAAGGGAATAATCCGTTGCCCGTCTCCACCGAATCCTCAGGCGACGCGCTTCCTTCCTCCAATGCCGCCATGATTGAAGGCACCTTGAAGGTAGATCCCGGCTCCAGAAGGTCGGCCAGAGCGTGGTTGGTGCTCTCCGCATAGACACCTATGGTCTTGCGGTCCAGGTTGGAAAGAGCCTTGATGGCCCCAGTCTCCACCTCCATGACGACAGCGCAGCCCCAGTCTGCGTCTACCTCTACGAGCATATCCCTAAGGCTCCTTTCGGTAATATCTTGTATGGCGACGTTGATGGTCGTATGGACATCCATCCCGTCTATGGGTTTCTTCTTGGGTCGCCGTATCCATGCCCCGCTGATGTACCGCTGCATATCTATCCCCGGCACACCGCATAGGAGTGAGTCAAACGCCATCTCCAGACCGCTGCTCCCATGAGTGATGTTCATACTGTCCACATCTTTGTGCAAGAAACCTATGGTACGGGAAGCCATGGTGTTGAAAGGCTTCTCTCGACGTATGGCCATATCGTAGACGAGTCCGGACTTGTTGCGATTAGGTATGGAGAGGTACGGCATCTGCCTCATAGCTTTGAGTTGCGTATGTGAGATCTCGTAAGGGATGATACGGTAGATCTTCTTCGTCCCTCTACTCTTGAAAGCAGACATCAGATCCCTCTTGTAGGCGTCCTTGCTCTTATTGCCGAAATACTCCGCCAGGGCAGCCGAGAGACCATCTACATTGTTGAGGAACGTCGTGTCCCTGAACCCTGCGGCACGGAAGTCGATATAGACCTGATACATCGGCACACTGATCGCAAGGGCTGTCCCTTCGTCGGAGTAGATATTGCCGCGTGTGGCAGGTGCGTATGCGTCAGGGAGTTTGGTCTTGGCGTCAAGGTCGTTCCAATACGAAGCGGTCGTCACGGCAGTATGAAAGGTAGCGACAAATATGGCGATCGCCACCAGCACGAAGACTGCCCCCAGCAGATAGTACCAGAAGAACGCAGTCGAACTACGTTCTTTCAGTTCCTTGAGACGTCTCTCTCGCTCTCTATCATCTATCGGTCGCATCGGTGTCACTACCTTTCGTTATTTCTTGACGATTACGGGTGGGGTCTTGGGTATGGAGATATCGATCTGCTCGTCCTGCACTCTCTTTTCTATGGCAGAGATGCGCGTAGCACCCATGAGGGTCGAAGAGATAGAGACGTGCTCCAGACGCAGCTCCGTGAGCTCACGCTTCAGGTCGTTCATCTTGCGGAGCTTGCGCAGGGCTGTATAGTTATTGTACACCATGAAAAAGGCGAGCAGGGCACCGGCAATGAGCCAACGGAGACTCTTCCCTCTGAACCACCCATCGAGGAAGTTGCCCTGTACCCAGTACCACACCTGTTTCTTGACATTCTTTCTATTCTCTGTCGTACTCATATCGCTCAATCATGCTTACTGTGTCACTTATCACTGACGCTCGCCGATACGCAACTTCGCACTGCGGGAGCGCGGGTTGGCAGCAATCTCGGCATCGCTCGGGAGCGTGGGCTTGCTCCCTATCTGTCGCATCGGTGCGATGAGAGCACCGAAGGCATCGGTATGCCTTGTCCCTTCTATATTTCCGGTACGTATGAAGTTCTTGACCGGTCTATCCTCCAGGGAGTGGTAGGTGATCACGGCAAGGCGTCCACCCGGACGCAAGAGCTCTGCCGACACAGCGAGGAGATGTGCGAGCGAGCCCATCTCATCATTGACAGCTATACGGAGGGCTTGGAAGATGCGTGCTAAGTTCTTCTTGTCGTGCGGAGGGCAGACGGGCTTAAGCGCATCTACAAGGTCTGCCACCGTAGAGAGCCGCCCCTCTTCATCGGCCTGCTTGAGACAAGTAGCGATACGATACGAGCCCTTCACCTCACCGTAGTGCTTGAATATATCGGCCAGGTCGGCGACCTCTGTCTCTCGGATCAACGCCGCAGCGGTACGCCCCCCCGCCTGGTTCATACGCATATCGATCTCGGCATCGAACCGGAAGGAGAACCCTCTCCCCTCGTCATCCAAATGGTGCGACGAGACCCCGAGGTCGGCAAGTATGCCGTCCAGCTGCGACACCCCATAGTAGTCCATGAAGTGCGCGATATAGCGGAAGTCGGAGCGTACGAAGGTAAACCTCTCGTCCTCTATGTCGCAATGAGCAAGCGCATCGAGATCTCTATCCACCCCGAAGAGTCGCCCCCCAGGCCCCAGCCGGCGTAGGATCTCACGGCTATGCCCCCCGCCCCCGAACGTAGCATCAAGGTACACCCCGTCGGGACGCACCTCAAGCGCATCCACACTCTCCGAGAGCAGCACCGGCACATGGTAGCAACCGGCAGTCACTATACTCTCCTCATGATTGACCGACGTGGTCTTCGTCTCTGGCATATAGCAAAATAAAAGGGTAATCGGATGTAGTGAGTAAAGGTACACAATCTTGGTCACAGAGCGAGTAGGCACGACACATTTTAGCCTCTTTTTTGTGGGAAAGATGGGTACACGGGATCGGGAAGAGCGGGACTCACTTATCCCGCCACCGCTCCAGACGCTTCATGCCACGGGTAAAGAGCCATGCCGTAAATCTATTGTGCCCGCCCTCGATCATTATCCTGCGACAATGCTCTTGGAACTCTGACACTGTCCCCTCGAAAGTGAACCGCCCATCTACATAACAATAGCTGCAATACTTCGTGCTCCGGGTACCATCGGCATTGGTGCCGCCCCCCTGCGGATCACGCTTCATGGGCATACCGCAGCTCTGACAATACTTATTTTCTCTGCTCATTTCGTTCAGCTTTGACCATCAAACCCTAAGGCAGATCGTACTTCGGTCCTCTGCCTTACCTTTGTAAATATACAAATTTTATACAACCTCCGATATGCGGAGCGCGGAGCGCAGGGCGACAAAAGGGCAAAGGGAATCACTCAGATACCGTAACAAAACTTGTCCCTCCCCGATCTCGAGCCTTATTAGGAGGCTGAAAGGTAATTTTCAGGGAAGGATTATTAGTTTTCAGGGGCAGGAAAATAATTTTCCTCCCCTGAACATAAGTTTATATCCCATTACCCCAAAGTTTGTTACCGCTTCGAACGAACGCCTACACAGGACGAAAGCTTTTCGGTCATCGGAGGGTTTCAGATCGGATTAGAGACCAAACAATTATGTTTTCGCCTATCTTTGTGAAAGTGGCAGGAAGACTCGAGACAAAGGAAGAGACCAAGCCGCTGCCTTATTATTATCAAAATGCCGTACAGTGCCGTCAGACAATGGCAAGCACTGGGGCGCAAGAAAGGAGAGTGAGTGATGAAACGAGACGGAGACAGTATCATGATGTGTAAGCTACAGAGCCCCTGCGGAGAACTTATCCTGGGGTCGTACCGTGAGAAGCTGTGTATGTGCGACTGGGGAGTAAGCAATAAGCACCTTTCGGTATGCCACCGCTTGCAACGAGGGCTTAATGCGCGGATCGAGCATGGTACATCGGAGATGATCGAAACCGCGTCGAAGCAGCTCGGCGAGTACTTTGAAGGGAAGAGAAAGTCGTTTGACGTCCCCCTCCTCATCACCGGGACGGATTTCCAAGTAAAGGTATGGGAGGAGCTCCTGAGGATACCTTTCGGTACCACAATCTCATACGCCGAGCTTGCCCAACGGATAGACAATCCCAAGGCTGTACGAGCCGTGGCCAATGCCGTTGCGACAAATGCCATCTCCATACTGGCACCGTGCCACCGCATCATCGGTAGCGACAACAAACTGACAGGGTTCGCCGGTGGGCTCGAAGCCAAAAGCTTCCTCCTGAACCTGGAAGCCCAAGGACAGTAGCTCGCACAAGCTAAGGCCTTAATCGGGGGCTCCGACCTCAATCTCGGGGATCAAACGGTGGGGTGGCAGCACAAGAATCTCTCCCACTTATTGAACTCTCTTTCCTAAATCTCTGGAACCAAATAGAGAGCCCCCCAAGAAAGATTCGGTGACTAATCTAACCCTCCGACCCTAATCTCGGTACCTCAATAGCGATATGCCCCACTCCCACCATATTGTATCCTAATCTGCCTGCGGGCCCTTGGACACAAGGCAATGACAAGTCGTGGATAGCCTACTCTCCACTTACCTATCTACCTACGTGGAAGAGCAATCACTGCAATGACATGTCGCACACCTCCTCCCCCACGTATTCGGGCTCCCGAGAGACACAAAAGCAAAGTGGGCGTATCGATGTGATGACATCGATACGCCCGCTTTGCTTTCAGAGGTTATAATGTTACCTTAGTCTTGATCGTCTTCAGGCATCGAAGGGAATGAACGCTCACGGATGCTCTCCATAGCGCGCTGGGCTTCCATCTCCTTACGATTGGCAACGACCAACTTGTCATACTCCCTAAGACCGGTACCTGCCGGGATGAGGTGACCGCAGATGACGTTCTCCTTGAGAGCATCAAGGGTATCGACCTTGCCTTCGATAGCAGCGTTGTTGAGCACCTTCGGGGTCTCCTGGAACGAAGCTGCGGACATAAAGCTCTTGGTCTGGAGTGCCGCACGTGTGATCCCCTGCAAAACCTGATTGGTCGTTGCGGGCATAGCATCACGCACTTGCACTTGACGTAGATCCTTTCTCTTAAGTATGCTGTTCTCGTCACGCAAGCGGCGAGCGGAGATAACCTGTCCGGCGAAGAAGATTTCAGAATCTCCCGGATCCTCTACTACCTTCTTACCCCAAAGACGGTCGTTCTCTTCCATCACATCAAGCTTATCTACAAGTTGCTGCTCAAGGAAGCGAGTGTCTCCCGGATCGAGGATCTCGACCTTTCGCATCATTTGCCGCACGATCACTTCGAAGTGTTTATCATTGATCTTCACGCCCTGTTTGCGGTAAACATCCTGCACGCCATTGACAATATAGTCTTGGACGGCATTGGGGCCCTTAATGGCCAGGATGTCTGCTGGGGTAATGGCTCCGTCCGAAAGCGGCATCCCGGCACGCACATAGTCATTCTCCTGAATAAGGAGCTGCTTTGAAAGCGGCACAAGATACTTACGCTCCTCTCCAAGCTTGGAGGTGATGACCACTTCACGGTTACCACGACGTACTCGACCAAGTGACACTTCACCGTCGATTTCCGCGACAATGGCAGGGTTGGTCGGGTTACGTGCTTCGAAGAGCTCGGTCACACGTGGAAGACCACCTGTGATATCTCCACCCTTGAGGGTAGATCTCGGAATCTTCACAAGGACATCCCCGGTCTTGACTTTGTCTCCGGCAGCCTTCGCGAAGTGAGCTCCCACAGGGAGGTTGTACGTACGCAATATGTCACCACCAGCACCAAGAATACTCACAGATGGGGAGAGGTTCTTGTCCTTACTCTCAATGATGATATGCTCCTTGTGTCCTGCGCTTACGTTGGAGTCGTACTCGACCTTGAACGTAACGTTCTCGACAACATCCTCAAACTTAAGCTTACCGGACTCTTCCGCAATAATTACGGCGTTGAACGGATCGGACTCGAAGATGATATCGTCCTTACCCACCTTGCTACCCGGTTTTGCATATAGCTTGGAACCATAAGGGATATGATTGGTAATAAGAGTCATCTTAGTATTTTCGTCAATTATACGCATTTCTGCCAGACGACCGACAACAACTTGATAGACCTTACCGTCCTCATCCTTTGCATCTACCGTACGAAGTTCATCTATCTCAAGGATACCGTCATACTTAGCCTTGAAGTACTTTTCACTACCGATATTGGAAGCGATACCCCCGGCGTGGAACGTACGAAGGGTAAGCTGTGTACCCGGTTCGCCAATGGACTGTGCCGCAACGACACCAACCACCTCGCCGATATGTACCATGTGTCCTTGCGAAAGGTTACGGCCATAACACTTGGCGCAGACACCCTTCTTGGACTCACAGGTAAGAACGGAACGTATTTCAACACTTGTAATGGGAGAATTCTGTATGATGGTTGCAGCTTTCTCGTCAATTTCTTCGCCAGCTGCGACAATAATATCGCCTGTATTCGGATGAATGACATCATGGACTGAGACACGTCCGAGAATGCGCTCGTAGAGAGATGCAATGACTACGTCACCTTCCTTGATCTCAGATGTAACAAGTCCACGCAATGTGCCGCAATCCTCCTCTGTAACAATCACATCTTGGGAGACGTCAACCAGACGACGAGTGAGGTAACCTGCGTCCGCTGTCTTGAGAGCGGTATCGGAAAGACCCTTACGAGCACCGTGGGTAGAGATAAAGTACTCCAACACCGAAAGACCTTCTTTGAAGTTGGAGAGGATCGGGTTCTCCATCGTATGAGCTCCCTCTGTACCACTCTTCTGAGGTTTTGCCATAAGACCACGGATGCCTGATAACTGGTTGATCTGGTCCTTTGATCCACGGGCACCAGAGTCCATCATCATGAAGATTGAATTGAACCCGTCATTGTCCTCGCTCAATTGCTTCATGAGAATACCGGAAAGGCGAGTATTAACGTGTGTCCAGGTGTCGATAATCTGGTTGTAACGCTCATTGTTGGTGATGAAACCCATATTATAATTGGCCATGATCTCATCAACTTCAGCAAAGCCATCCTGAATGAGCGACTCCTTCTCCTGAGGGATAAGGACGTCTGAGAGATTGAACGAAAGCCCCCCCTTGAATGCCATATAATAACCAAGGTCTTTTATCTCATCAAGGAACTTGGCAGTCTTGGCGATGCCGCACTGCTTGATCACATAGCCGATGATATCGCGCAATGCTTTCTTACCAAGGAGGCTATTGATATATCCAACTCCTTCGGGCACACATTCATTGAACATCAGACGACCGACGGAAGTCTCAACCAAATGACGAATAGGCTTACCGTCCTCATCTATGTCATCGACCATTACCTTAATAGGAGCATGAATGGAAACTTTACCATCGTTGTATGCGATAGTTGCCTCTTCACGACCATAGAAAACGAGACCGGCTCCCTTAGCCTCCTTACGGAGCTTCGTAATGTAGTAAAGCCCAAGGACCATGTCCTGTGAAGGGACGGTGATAGGAGCGCCGTTTGCAGGGTTCAATATATTGTGCGAAGCAAGCATAAGCATCTGTGCCTCAAGGATCGCTTCATTACTCAATGGCAAGTGTACCGCCATCTGGTCACCGTCGAAGTCGGCATTGAATGCCGTACAAGCGAGTGGGTGAAGCTGAATAGCCTTACCTTCGATAAGCTTGGGTTGGAATGCTTGGATACCGAGACGGTGAAGCGTAGGAGCACGGTTGAGAAGAACAGGATGTCCCTTGATAACATGTTCAAGGATATCCCATACTACGGGCTCCTTACGATCGACGATACGACGAGCAGACTTGACAGTCTTGACAATCCCTCTTTCGATCAACTTACGGATGACAAAGGGTTTGTAAAGCTCTGCTGCCATATATTTAGGCAGACCGCACTCATGCATCTTAAGCTCTGGACCAACAACGATAACCGAGCGCGCTGAGTAATCCACACGCTTACCGAGAAGATTCTGACGGAAACGACCTTGTTTACCTTTCAAACTGTCGGTAAGAGACTTCAATGGTCTATTGCTCTCGGACTTAACAGCTCCCGCTTTGCTGGAGTTGTCGAACAAGCTATCGACAGCTTCTTGAAGCATACGCTTCTCATTACGGAGGATTACCTGAGGTGCACGCTGCTCAATAAGACGACGGAGACGATTGTTGCGGATAATCACACGACGGTAAAGTTCATTGAGATCCGAGGTTGCAAAGCGTCCACCATCTAATGGAACAAGTGGACGAAGTTCGGGTGGAATGACCGGAATAACCTTCATCACCATCCACTCGGGACGGCTATACCCTTCGCTCGCTCTGAAACTTTCCACGACTTGGAGTCTCTTGAGGGCTTCTTTCTTGCGCTGTTGAGAAGAGTCCTTAGACGCCTTTGCTCTGAGGTCATACGATAGCTTATCAAGATCTACCCGGCTAAGCAAATCATAAATTGCTTCTGCTCCAATCTTTGCAATGAACTTCTCTGGAGCATCATCTTCAATATCTTGATTGCCTTCAGGGAGTCTATCCAAGATATTGAGGTATTCTTCCTCGGTCAAAAGGTCACCGACCTCCAAGCCTTCTTCAACGCCTGGTTGTATAACAGCATAACGCTCATAATATATTATGGCGTCAAGCTTCTTGGAAGGAATACCAAGGAGATATGCAATTTTATTGGGGATAGAACGGAAGAACCAAATATGAGCAACGGGGACCTCTAATGCGATATGTCCCATACGCTCACGACGTACTTTCTTCTCTGTCACTTCAACACCGCATCGATCGCATACGATCCCACGGTAACGGATACGTTTATACTTTCCACAGTGACATTCGAAGTCTTTGACCGGACCAAAGATGCGTTCGCAAAATAGTCCGTCTCTCTCAGGCTTGTATGTACGGTAGTTTATAGTCTCGGGCTTAAGCACTTCACCACTTGAGTTTTCAAGGATTTCTTCTGGAGAAGCAATCCCAATCTTAATGCGAGTAAAGTTTGCCTTGATCTTTGTATCTCTTTTGAATGCCATAATCTTTATAATGATATAATGGGAGATTTATTCAGGGAAAAGTGTAATACTATCGACTATTACTCCATACAGAAGCTTAGCCCAAGACCTTTGAGCTCGTGAAGCAAGACATTCAGAGACTCAGGGATACCCGGTGTCGGCATCGGAGATCCCTTGACAATAGCTTCGTAGGCCTTAGAGCGCCCCACGACATCGTCACTCTTGATCGTCAACATTTCTTGAAGGATATGTGCCGCCCCATAAGCTTCGAGTGCCCAAACTTCCATCTCTCCAAAGCGCTGACCACCAAACTGTGCCTTACCACCAAGCGGTTGTTGCGTAATGAGAGAGTAGGGGCCTATCGAACGTGCGTGCATCTTATCATCGACCATGTGCCCCAACTTAAGGAAGTAGGTTACCCCAACAGTTGCGGGTTGGTCAAATCTCTCACCTGTACCGCCATCATACAGATATGTTTTGCCATAACGTGGTAAGCCTGCTTTGTCTGTCCAATCATCGAGATCAGAAAGTGAGGCTCCATCAAAGATCGGTGTAGCAAACTTAACGTCGAGTCTGCGACCTGCCCAACCTAATACGGCCTCAAAGATTTGACCAAGATTCATACGAGAAGGTACCCCAAGCGGATTAAGACACAGGTCCATCGGAGTGCCATCCTCCATGAATGGCATATCCTCCTGCTTTACGATCTTTGAAACGATACCTTTGTTCCCGTGGCGTCCTGCCATCTTATCACCTACTTGGATCTTACGTTTCTTGGCAATGAGGACTTTAGCAATCTGAATAATACCGTTTGGGAGTTCGTCTCCAATGGTAGCATCAAACTTCTTACGCCTAAAATCAGACTCAATCTCTTTTGCCTTACGCAAATAGTTAGATATAAGTTTTGCAACCAATTCGCTGGTGTAGTCGTCATTCGTCCAATTGTAAATTGCGACTTCACCAAATTCTATCTTAGAGCAGATGGCAGGGGTGAGCTTTACCCCCTTAGCAACAATCTCAACGTCTTCAAAATTGCGAATACCATTAGAGAGTTTGTTCTCGGTGAGCTTGATGAGCTTCTTAAGCATCACCTCACGCAGATCTGCGAGCTGTTTCTCTTGATCATCATCAAGACGTTTCACCATTTCTCTTACGCCACCTTTATCTTTCTTATTGTGCATTGCACGAGAGAAAAGGTAAGTCTTGATAACCACACCACTGAGAGATGGGTTTGCTTTGAGTGAAGCGTCTTTGACATCTCCAGCTTTATCACCAAAAATAGCGTGTAAGAGCTTTTCCTCGGGAGTTGGATCCGACTCCCCTTTCGGAGTAATCTTACCAATCAAGATATCTCCCGGATGGATACGCGCCCCAACTCTCACGATACCACGCTCATCAAGATCCTTTGTTGCATCTTCACTTACGTTAGGAATATCTGACGTCAATTCTTCGAGCCCTCTTTTTGTTTCTCTTACTTCGAGAATATACTCGTCCACATGCACGGAGGTAAAGATATCCTCACGCACCATACGTTCGTTAAGTACGATGGCATCTTCGTAGTTATAACCTTTCCAAGGCATATATGCCACCTGGACATTTCGACCAAGTGCGAGCTCGCCATTTTCAGTTGAATAACCCTCTGTAAGAATTTGACCAGCGACAACCTTATCTCCCTTACGACAGATGGGGCGAAGGTCAATCGTAGTACTTTGATTTGTCTTGCGAAACTTCGGCAGGACATACTCCTTGAGATTATCCTCAAAACTTACAAATGCGTCATCGTCTGATCTATCATAACGGATCTTGATTACAGAAGCATCCACAAATTCGACGACACCTGGTCCCTCCGCTACTATCTGGGTACGAGAGTCAAGCACAAGTTTTGCCTCTACCCCAGTCCCTACGATAGGAGAATCGCTATGAATCAATGGGACAGCCTGACGCATCATATTAGATCCCATAAGAGCACGGTTAGCATCATCATGCTCAAGGAATGGAATAAGGGATGCAGCTATTGATGCAATCTGAATAGGGGATACGTCCATCAAATCCACCTCAGAGGGAGACACGACAGGGAAATCCGATCCATATCTTGACTTAACATTATCTTTGATGAAACAGCCGTTCTCATCAAGCGGAGCATTCCCTTGCGCTACAGTCTTGTCCTCCTCCGCTTCTGCGGTGTAATACTCAACTCCCGCAGGTGAGAAATCTACCTTACCATTGCTAACCTTTCTATATGGAGTAGAAATAAATCCCAGGTCATTAATCTTTGCATATACACAGAGCGAAGAGATAAGCCCGATGTTAGGGCCTTCCGGAGTTTCAATCGGACAAAGGCGCCCATAGTGTGTGTAGTGCACATCACGAACCTCAAAACCTGCACGATCTCGACTGAGACCACCTGGTCCAAGAGCTGAAAGACGACGTTTATGCGTTATCTCCGCCAACGGATTAGTCTGATCCATGAACTGTGACAGTGCATTCGTTCCGAAGAATGAATTAACTACCGAAGAGATTGTCTTAGCATTAATAAGATCAATTGGAGTAAAGACTTCATTATCTCTTACGTTCATCCTCTCTCTTACGGTACGAGCCATTCTAGCAAGACCAATACCAAACTGATTATATAACTGCTCCCCAACCGTACGAACACGACGGTTACTTAGGTGGTCTATATCATCAACCAGCTGCTTATTATTCTTAAGCTCAACAAGATATCGAATGATAGCCGTAATATCATCAGTAGTTAGGACCTTTATTTCATCACTTATTTCTAGGTTAAGTTTCTTGTTAATCCTATAACGTCCCACATCACCTAGGTCGTATCTTTTCTCCGAGAAGAAAAGGCTATTGATTACTTCACGCGCGGACGCATCATCCACGGGGTCCTGGTTTCTGAGTTGCTTGTATATATGGTATACCGCTTCTTTTTCAGAGTTAGAGGGGTCCTTTTGAAGAGTATTTGTTATGACAGAGTAATCAAGTCCGAGTTCACTATCCACTTTAGTTACAAGAATAGTTTTAGTACCAGACTCAACAATAAGCTTAATATTATCCTCTGTTAACTCTTCATCTCTATCAACAATAACATCGTAGCGCTCCATGGAAACGACTTCCCCCGTTTCTTCGTCTACAAGATCTTCAATCCAAGAATTAAGTATACGTGCCGCAATCTTACGCCCCACATACTTTTTAAGCGACGACTTACTTACCTTTACCTCTTCAGCAATACCAAAGATGTTTAGGATATCTTTATCCGATTCAAATCCAATAGCACGGAGTAGAGTCGTAACGGGAAGCTTTTTTTTACGATCGATGTACGCATACATCACGTTATTGATATCCGTAGCAAACTCAATCCAAGAACCTTTGAATGGAATAATTCTTGCAGAAAACAGTTTTGTACCATTGGGGTGCAGGTTCTCGCTAAAAAACACACCCGGAGAACGATGCATCTGAGATACAACAACACGCTCTGCGCCATTAATGATAAATGTCCCAGAATCCGTCATGTACGGGATTGGCCCAAGATAGACGTCCTGGGTCACTGTCGCAAAGTCCTCATGCTCCGGATCTGTACAATAGAGCTTCATCTTCGCCTTCAATGGCACATTGTAGGTCAACCCACGGGATATACACTCATCAATTGTATAACGAGGAGGATCTATATAGTAGTCCAAGAATTCAAGTACAAAATTATTCCTTGTATCATGAATTGGGAAATTCTCTGCAAAGACCTTATAAAGCCCCTCCTTCTTACGTTTTTCTGGCGGGGTATCTAGTTGAAGAAAATCCTTGAAAGACTTCAACTGAATATCCAGAAAATCCGGATACTCCATTGGATTCTTAATGGAGGCAAAGTTTACTCTTTGTGTAGGATTATTTGAGGACATATTGGGATTAGTAATTAGTGATAAACAAAAAGACGCGAAAAGGTTAAGAACCCGCCAATGCAGGTTCTTAACCATATCCTGTTTCTACAGGCACAATTGGGGTTTACTTAAGTTCAACCTCAGCGCCCGCTTCTTCTAATGCTGCCTTTAGAGCATCAGCTGTAGCTTTGTCTACACCTTCTTTCACTGTTGAAGGAGCACCGTCAACGATGTCTTTAGCCTCCTTAAGACCAAGACCACAGTGTTCCTTCACTGCCTTTACTACCTGAAGTTTAGCTGCTCCTGCAGACTTAAGTACTACATCAAAAGAAGTTTTTTCTTCCACAGCTTCTGCAGCAGCTGCAGGAGCTGCTGCCACCGCAACAGCTGCTGCTGCAGGCTCAATGCCATATTCATCCTTCAAGATAGTAGCAAGTTCGCTAACTTCCTTAACTGTAAGATTTACGAGTTGTTCAGCAATAGCTTTGATATCCGCCATTTTAGTATTGTTTTAATCAGTTTATACTTTCTATTCTAGTTAATTACGCTCTTGCAGAGTTTGCAAAACTCCATGGATGGTGTTTCCACCAGATTGAAGCGCAGATATAACATTCTTTGCAGGAGACTGCAAAAGAGCAATAACATCTGCGATAAGTTCTTCTCGGCTCTTGATATTGACCAAGGTGTCCAAGTTTTCGGCACCAAGATATACACTTTCCTGCACATAAGCACCTTTCAACTGTGGTTTGCCTTCGCCTTTCTTCTCATTCTTTGTTAGGGACTTAATCACCTTTGCCGGCACATTAGCAGCCTCGCAAAACATTACTGCAGTGTTGCCTGTAAGAAGAGGATAAAGAGGAGAATATGCTTCGTCATTTACCTTAGAGAATGCTAAACGAAGGAGCGTATTTTTAACGACAATCAATTTCACATCGTTCTTAAAACACTCTCTACGAAGAGCACTTGTCTTATCGGCGGGGAGAGCTTCGATATCCGTTAAGTAAATATGAGGATATTTCCCCAACAGTTCAACGAGCTTCTCAACTACTAATACTTTATCTTCCTTTTTCATAATCTACTTGCCTTATACTTCATCAATTGATTTTGGATCAATTTTGATACCTAAACTCATAGTACTTGAAAGGAAGATACTCTTAACATAAGTACCTTTTGCAGCCGAGGGTTTGAGACGAATAAGAGTATTCACAAACTCTTTAGCGTTTTCAGCAATCTTTTCTGGAGAGAAAGATACCTTACCAATAGATGTATGGACAATACCAGCCTTATCTACCTTAAAGTCAATCTTACCTTGCTTGATTTCTGATACTGCGGCACCCACTTCATTCGTAACAGTCCCGCTTTTAGGATTTGGCATAAGTCCTCTTGGACCGAGAACACGACCAAGAGCTCCTATCTTACCCATAATAGCAGGCATAGTAATGATAACATCAATGTCAGTCCAGCCTCCCTTGATTTTTTCGATATAGTCATCGAGTCCAACAAAGTCTGCTCCCGCTGCTTTTGCTTCTTCCTCCTTATCAGGAGTACACAAAACAAGCACTCTTACCTCTTTCCCTGTACCATGCGGGAGAGATACGACACCTCTGACCATCTGGTTGGCCTTGCGAGGATCAACGCCCAAGCGAACATCTATATCTACAGAGGCATCAAACTTTGTTGTTGTAATTTCTTTTACAAGTGATGATGCTTCCTTTAGAGTGTAGACTTTCCCCGGCTCGATCTTGCTCAAAGCAATCTTTTGATTTTTTGTCAGTTTGCTCATAAATTCAAATCGATATTACACATTTTCCGGGAAAGTTCCCTTGATACTGATACCCATACTCCTTGCTGTACCTGCGACAAGACGCATTGCAGCTGCCAGAGTAAAGCAGTTAAGGTCTACCATCTTTTCTTCGGCTATGACTTTCACATCATCCCAAGTAAGCGAAGCAATCTTTTTACGATTCGGCTCTGCAGATCCAGACTTCTTTTTTGCTTTCTCTAGTAACTGAACAGCTACAGGAGGAGTTTTGACAATAAAGTCGAAAGATTTGTCGCTGTAATATGTAATAACTACAGGCAATACCTTTCCAGCTTTATCCTGGGTTCTGGCGTTGAATTGCTTGCAAAACTCCATAATATTGACCCCCTTTGCACCAAGTGCAGGGCCTACAGGAGGAGAGGGATTAGCCGCACCTCCTTTAATTTGCAGTTTGATTTGTCCAGCAATTTCTTTTGCCATGATTAAACAGTTTTGTAATTAAAAATTAAGTCGAAAAGGGTCAAAAATCTCCATGTACTAACAATGCAATACACGAATATGGCAACTAAATCTCCTTCTCCACTTGCATAAAGTCAACTTCCATTTGAGTCTCACGACCAAACACCTTAACAAGGAGTTTCAATTTCTTCTTTTCATTTTGCACTTCTGTCACATCACCGTGGAAACCGGCAAAGGGACCAAAGGCTACTTTTACTTTTTCACCGACGAAGAAATCTAAATCAAATTCGTCCTCCTGTTCCTTTAGTTTATCCATCACTCCAAGCATCCTCTTTACCTCATCTGGGCGAAGAGGGGCTGGCTCTGGATTAGCCTCAAGGAAACCCAGGACATTTGGTGTCGAGCGCAACCTATGCTGCACTTCTCCTATGAGTTCAGCGCACACAAACACATAACCCGGATAGTATGGACGATCTTTCGATACCTTCTTCCCATTACGTATCTGATAAGTACGCTCCATGGGGATGAGAATATCGGTCACGTACTTTCCGAAGAGAGGATCGTGCTTAACCTCGGCCTCTATGTACTCCTTCACTTGTTGCTCCTTACCATTGACGGTACGAAGCACATAGTAATTCATAAGATTATTGCTAGACATAATACGTTCTATACAATTATCAAATGATGAGTCGATAGATACCACGCATAATAAACTCAAATGCCTGGTCCACGAAGAAGATAAATGCTGACATAATCAGGGAAGCAATCAAAACAATGACAGCACTGTTTGATAACTCCTTGCCTGTCGGCCATGATACCTTATATCGAAGTTCACTATAGCATTCGCGAATGTAAGATATAAATCTCGCAAACACGCTTTTCTTTTCTACGATGTTAGGATTAGCCATATATAAACCTAATTATTATTAGCACGGGTTGAGAGACTCGAACTCCCGACACCTGGTTTTGGAGACCAGTGCTCTACCAACTGAGCTAAACCCGTAAAGAGCAAAGGCAGCGATCAAGCGACTAAACTATTGATGCGCCGCCTTTGCTATTTATCATTGGACCTTAGAAGTATCCAAAAGATTAGTCAAGAAGTTCTGTAATCTGACCTGCACCTACTGTACGCCCCCCCTCACGGATAGCAAAACGGAGACCTACGTTACAAGCTACAGGATAGATAAGATCTACTACGATAGAAACGTTATCGCCTGGCATTACCATTTCAGTTCCCTCAGGGAGAGAGATCTCACCTGTCACGTCAAGCGTACGGATATAGAACTGAGGACGATAGTGATTATGGAATGGAGTGTGACGGCCACCTTCCTCTTTCTTGAGGATATACACCTCAGCTTTGAATCTAGAGTGAGGCTTCACCTGACCTGGCTTACAGATAACCATACCGCGCTTGATTTCGTTCTTGTCGATACCACGGAGGAGAAGACCTACGTTATCACCGGCTTGACCTTCATCAAGGATCTTGCGGAACATTTCCACACCAGTAACAACAGACTTAAGACCCTCAGCACCGAGACCAATGATTTGAACTTCATCACCTGTATGAATCACACCTGTTTCGATACGACCTGTTGCAACAGTACCACGACCTGTAATAGAGAACACGTCTTCAACTGGCATAAGGAATGGCTTATCGATATCACGTGGAGGCAGTGGGATCCAGTTATCCACAGCATCCATAAGCTCCATTACCTTTTCTTCCCACTTAGACTCACCGTTAAGTGCACCAAGAGCAGAACCACGAATGAACGGAGTGTCGTCACCATCAAACTCATAGAATGAAAGCAGCTCACGCATTTCCATTTCAACGAGCTCAAGCATTTCCTCATCCTCAACCATGTCACACTTGTTCATAAATACAACAAGACGAGGCACGTTTACCTGACGAGCGAGAAGGATGTGCTCACGAGTCTGAGGCATAGGACCGTCAGTTGCAGCAACTACGATGATAGCACCGTCCATCTGAGCAGCACCAGTAACCATGTTCTTCACGTAGTCGGCGTGACCCGGACAGTCTACGTGAGCATAGTGACGGTTTTCAGTCTCATACTCTACGTGTGAGGTGTTGATTGTGATACCTCTTTCCTTTTCTTCAGGTGCGTTATCGATAGAGTCGAATGAGCGCATTTCTGAGAAACCTTTCTTAGCAAGCACAGTAGTGATTGCAGCAGTCAAAGTAGTCTTACCGTGGTCCACGTGACCGATGGTACCGATGTTCACGTGCGGCTTGGTCCTGTTAAAATGTTCTTTTGCCATAGTTCAATAAACAATTATAATTGAGTTAAGTAATTCCTTTCTCGATTTTTCTTCGTCCCTTACTCTTTTAGAGCACAACGCCCGCCGCTTCCCCTAATCGAGGTTCCCGACACAAGAGACATTGCACTCTTACTAAAGTCTTAGCTCAGAGCCGATGCCGGGATTTGAACCCGGGACCTCTTCCTTACCAAGGAAGTGCTCTACCCCTGAGCTACATTGGCATTGTTTAGACATATATTAGAGCGGAAGACGGGGCTCAAACCCGCGACCCTCAGCTTGGAAGGCTGATGCTCTATCGACTGAGCTACTTCCGCGTAAAGATGAGTGATAATGGTGGGCAGTGATGGATTCGAACCACCGAAGGCGTAAGCCAGCTGAGTTACAGTCAGCCCCATTTGGCCACTCTGGTAACTGCCCATTTAAATGTAAGCTCACCCTCATCTTTTTCTTGAGCCTCTTGTCGGATTCGAACCAACGACCCCGAGATTACAAATCACGTGCTCTGGCCAACTGAGCTAAAGAGGCATCTCAACCGATTAGTCCCCTACGAGCAGAAGCCCTACGTACGGCGGCTAATCGGTTGCAAAGTTAAGCAATAATTTTTATTGTGCAAGACACCGCAGCATATTTATTTCCCACGCATCTTTTCTTTTATCTTACCAAGTTGTTTTTCAAGTGCCTCACAGGCGAGATTCACGGCCTCTTCAAAGGTATCAGCCGTCTTCTCAGCAAAAGGATCAGAACCTTTGATAGACAAGGTTATTTTAGCGACTTTATTTAGGTTTGTTTCGGGTTTTTCGAGAGTAAGTACCACATCAGCATTGAGGATTTCGGGATAGAATCGCTCCAACTTGCCTACCTTTTTTTCCACATAAGCTTCAAGCTGTGCCGAAGCATCGAAGTTGCTGCTCTGAACTCTAAGTTTCATGACTTTGATCTTTTTGTGCTCTTGGGTGAGCGTTATACATACGTTTGAGCTCTTCAAAGGATGTGTGTGTATAAATTGCCGTTGTAGATATCGACTCATGCCCGAGGAGTTCTTTGACATTCATGAGATCGGCACCATCGTTAAGCAATGCGGAGGCGAAGCTGTGCCGCAAGACGTGCGGACTTTTCTTGGTGTATTGCTCGAGCGGTGCGAGAGCCGACCTTACCATATTATATATATGAGCGACCGTTGCCGCATCTCCTTTCGGGGTAATTAGTAGAATATCCGTGACAGGATCCACCTCATCCCTATAACGCAAATATAACTTTATTTTCTCAAGAAGCAAAGCTCCGAAAGGGATAATACGTTCCTTTCTTCGCTTCCCCAACACTTTTATTGTCTGCTGTCCGAGATCTATACCGTCGAGAGTGAGAGAAGCCAGCTCCGATCGGCGCATTCCCGTCTGGAAGAACAGGTCTACCACGAAGGCTTTACCGTACTCGCCCAACCTTGCTTTCGGATCCGGCAGGGCTTCTGCCAGCTCGTAGAGGAGTTCTATATGGCGAGTGAGTGTGCCTGCATTGACGAAGGGGGGGAGTGGCTTGCTGCTCTTTGGAGCAGAGACTGTGGCAAAGGGGTTCCTCTCCACCGCATCCGTCTTCAGGAGATAGTCGTACAGAGTGCGTATTGCACTCAGACGACGGTGTATCGTACGTGGGGAGTCACCGCTCTCGGACAGGCGAAGTACTGACTTACGTGCCGTACGTTTGTCGCACGACTGCACGAAGTCTCTCACCGCTTCACGCACTTGCGGCTCCACCTCATGCACTTCGAGCCACTTACGTATATCGGTGAGGTAAGCCCTGATCGTGAGGGGCGAAGCATTCCTTTCGTACTTGAGGTACGACTCGAATGCGGCCAACGTGTCATACCCTCCCATTGCCACTCCTTATATTATACTGGTTCGCTTGGTGAAGTCCACGATCTCGTCGATATAACCGAATGCAAGACCCGTCACCGTATCGGCACAACCATAGTACACGGCTATGCGACGACTTTCTGGGTCATGGAGTGCGGCGCAGGGGAATACCACATTCGGCACATCGCCCATGCACTCGTATTGAGTACGGGGAGCGATAAGGTATGGGCCCGATCTCGCCAGCACGCGCCAAGGCTCCTCGAGATCGAGGAGAGCCGACCCGAAGCTATACACAAACCCATTGCAAGAAGCCAGCACACCGTGGTAGATCATCAGCCACCCTTCCGACGTCTCTATCGGGATCGGACCTGCACCTATCTTGGTACACTGCCAGGCACTCACCTCGAAGGGTGCGGGAGCCATCACATGACGGTGCCGCCCCCAGTACTCGAGGTCCGGGCTTTCGCTATAAAAGATATCGCCAAAGGGGGTATGTCCGTTATCGCTCGGTCGGCTCAGCATTGCGTACCTGCCGTTTATCTTTCTGGGGAACATCACCCCATTGCGATTGAATGGGAGGAAAGCATTCTCCAGTTGGTGGAACGTCTCGAAGTCGTCCGTCCAAGCCACACCTATGGTAGGGCCGTGATAGCCATTGCACCAAGTCACTATGTATCTATCGTCGATCTTCACCACACGTGGGTCATAGCCATAGACCCATTCCCCCACTTCCGGGTCCGGAGAGGCGAACTCTATCTTGTCGGGTCGTATGCGCCAGTCGATACCATCCTTACTGAACCCCACATGGAGCCGCATCCTCCGGTTGGTATCATCGCAACGGAAGACGCCGGCATAACCATCTCCGAACGGCACTACCGCACTGTTGAATATACTGTTGCTTGTCGGGGTGAGGTCACGTCCTATCACCGGGTTGCCCGAGTACCGCCACATCACCGTATCCACTCCTTGAGGATGATCCTCCCAAGGCATACCGGGTAGAGCACTACCTGCTATCTTTATCTCTTTCATATCATTCATTTCTGTACTACACTATACCCTCTCACTCATTGACATAGGCTATATACCCATCTTCGAGGCTATATACCTTGTACCCTTTCTCGGAAAGGAGCCTTGCAGCACGCGCACTTCGCTTCCCGCTACGGCAATAGACCACTACGGGGTGTGCCTTGTCGAGCACTATGGTAGCCTTGTCGATGAAGTCCCCATCGGTTACAGGGATCAGCACTGCCCCTTGGATGTGACCGGCTTCATACTCTTCGGACGTACGCACATCGAGGAGTTGCACCTTCGGGTCTTGGAGCATTGTCCTGCACTCTTCGGCAGAAATCGTCTTGAACCCTGCCGTCTTGCACCCATGGAAGGCAAAGGCAGCGACAAGGGACAGCAATACAACTATAATTTTCTTCATATCTTATTCTGATTTTTTATTAGGTTATTCATCGCAACATATCGACAGCTCTCTCCAGAGCCACCATCAGCGCATCCACCTCCTCCCGCTTATTGTACAAGGCGAAGCTCACACGCATCGTGCCCTCTACGCCGAGATCACGCATGAGAGGCTGGGCGCAGTGGTGCCCCGTACGTATGGCGACACCCATACGGTCGAGGAGCGTACCCACATCGTACGGATGCAGCCCGTCGATGGTAAAGGAGACTACCGCCTCCTTGTGCGGCGAAGTGCCATGTATGCGCAGTCCCGGCACCGTCAAGAGCCGCTCCGTGGTATACCTCAACAACGCAT
>JBHBLB010000013.1:0-12170 GCA_041791495.1 Porphyromonas sp. | reverse complement strand
CCTCCACATCCATAGTTACCTTCAGCAGTAATACCGGAGATCGTAGCAGATTGACCTTGGGAAGTAATTAACGTTTTCTTTATTTATAACATATGTTATGATCCGTGGTGGAGGAGCTAGGTTCAAGTGATCTTTTGAGGGGAATTATGTCATGAGAACCAGTATTCGATATTTTTTTCTTCAAATTTGCTGGGGATCATAAATAAATATCTACCTTTGCAGAGTCCGGTGTTTGGGCAGAAATCTCACTCAGAGAGTCCAAATGAAAAGGGAACCCGGTGCGAGTCCGGGACTGTACCCTCAGCTGTGAAGTTCATTCGCGTAGGGTCTGCAATCTGGAAGGTCACTGTATTGCTTACTACAGCCGTATGGGAAGGCCGCAGACCTTGAACTAAGTCAGAAGACCTGCCGAGACAGAGTAATAATACCTTATCCTCAGGGAAGTAGGGGATGGGGTGGTCATAGAAGATTTCTTTTCGAGACATTATGGGTTTCGATCTGCTTCGGCATGGGTGTTGCACTCATTGTCGTTGAGTGTGTACATATTGTTTCAGCATGTGGCATGACGCTCGATTCCCTACATCGCACGCAATTTGTGCGTTTGTTTGTATTGTCTGAGCGGTAGCATCTGTATTTGTCTTTGGGAGTTTTCTGTACGTTGATACCACTTATTTATAAACTTAAAACGCAATACATTATGATGACGAGTGAACAGTATGTAGAGAGTCTGAGGAAACTAAACCTCCAAGTCTACTTTATGGGCGAAAAGATCGACAATCCTGTTGATCATCCTATGATACGTCCTTCAATGAATTCTGTGGCGATGACTTACCGGCTTGCCGAGATGGATGAGTACAAAGACTTAATGACTGCTACATCAAATATCACAGGTAAGCGGATCAATAGGTTTTGTCATCTACACCAAAGTACAGAGGATCTCAAGAACAAGGTGAAGATGCAGCGACTGCTTGGGCAGAAGACTGCTGCTTGTTTTCAACGTTGTGTAGGTATGGACGCCTTCAATGCTATTTTCTCTACGACCTACGAGATGGACCAAGAATTAGGGACAGAGTATCATGCTCGCTTCCGTCGATACATGGAGTATGTTCAAGAGAATGACCTTGTGGTTGATGGCGCAATGACTGACCCTAAAGGTGATCGAGGGCTTGCACCATCTCAGCAGGAAGATCCCGATCTTTATCTTCATATTACCGAAGTGCGCCCGGATGGTATCGTAGTTTGCGGTGCAAAGGCCCACCAAACAGGAGCCGTCAACTCACACGAACACTTGATTATGCCTACTGTTGCTATGCGTGAAGCCGATGCTGATTATGCTGTGTCGTTTGCCGTCCCTAGCGATGCCGAGGGAGTAATTATGATTTATGGACGTCAGAGTTGTGACACACGCAAGATGGAGAAAGGAGCGGATATAGACCTTGGGAATGCTCAGTTCGGAGGTCACGAAGCTCTTGTCGTCTTTGATAACGTTTTTGTCCCCAATGAACGTGTTTTCATGTGTAAGGAATATCAGTATGCAGGGATGATGGTAGAGCGTTTTGCCGGTTATCATCGTCAGTCGTACGGTGGGTGTAAGGTCGGTGTTGGGGATGTACTCATTGGTGCTGCTGCCCTTGCTGCCGACTACAATGGGGTTCCCAAGGCTACACATATCAAGGACAAACTGATAGAGATGATACATCTCAACGAGACCCTTTACTCATGTGGGATTGCATGCTCGAGTGAGGGTACTCGGATGCCTGCCGGCAACTATATGATCGACCTGTTGCTTGCTAACGTATGTAAGCAGAACATAACCCGACTTCCGTATGAGATAGCACGACTTGCCGAAGACATCGCAGGTGGTCTTATGGTGACGATGCCATCTGAACAGGATCTCCGTCATCCTGTTACGGGGCCAATTGTGAAGAAGTATCTCGTTGGAGCCTCCGGCAAGTCGGTCGAAAACCGTATGCGTATCCTTCGCCTTATCGAAAATATTACTCTCGGCACAGCTGCCGTAGGATATCGTACAGAATCTATGCACGGAGCAGGATCACCTCAGGCTCAGCGTATTATGATTGCACGTCAGGGCGATCTAGAAGGCAAGAAAGCCCTTGCTCGCGACATAGCTCGCATAGATGTATCGCAAGATAAAAAATAAGGAGTATCCACTTTACCATGAGTGCATTGCAACGGTTAAATATAGACGAGGTCGCTATCATCCTGCGAGACAAGGTCAGCCCTTTGTTGCGCAGTCATGGTGGTGATCTCGCTTTGTCTAAGGTCAGTGGAAATGAAGTTTACGTGCGTTTTGCAGGTGCGTGCCGTTTCTGTCCTTCGGCTTACGAGACGGTCGAGAAGATTGTCCGGAGCCTATTGAGAGATCACTTCGGTGACAATGATATTGAGGTAATACTTGACAATAGTGTGAGCGATGACCTAATTGCTCAAGCAAAGAAGATATTACACAAATCCTAAATTCCTATGAATGAGATATTGGCTGAATACGTCTCTAAGATCGTCTCAGCGGATGAGGCGGTACTGAAAATCAAAAATGGAGAGCGAGTCTCCCTCTCCCATGCGGCAGGAGTACCGCAAGCAAGTGTAGATGCTCTTGTACGGCAAGCCTCCAACTTCCGTGACGTGCAGATTTATCACATGTTGTGTCTCGGGGAGGGTAAGTATATGGCACCGGAGATGTCCCGACATTTCAGACACGTGACCAATTTCGTCGGGGGCAACTCCCGCAAGGCCGTCGAGGAGAATAGGGCAGACTTCATTCCGGCATTCTTTTATGAGGTGCCGACTATGTTTCGGAACGGGCTACTTAATATAGACGTAGCGATAGTCCAACTCTCTATGCCTGATAGCGAAGGCTATTGCAGCTTTGGTATCTCCTCGGACTATACGAAGCCATCTACGGAAGTTGCCCGTCTTGTTATCGGAGAGATCAATGCTCAGATGCCGTATGTATACGGTGACAATAAGATTCACCTCTCCAAACTTGACTGTATCGTCATGGCGGACTATCCGCTCTATACAATCCCACAGCCCAATATCGGCTCCGTCGAAGAAGCGATAGGGCGCAACTGTGCTACCCTTGTCGAGGATGGTTCTACCCTCCAGCTTGGTATCGGAGCCATACCTGATGCAGCTCTCCTCTTCCTCAAGGAGAAGAAGGATTTGGGAATCCATACAGAGATGTTTTCAGACGGGGTGATAGAGCTCGTACGTAGTGGCGTCATCACAGGTAAGAGAAAGACGCTTCATCCCGGAAAGATGGTTGCTACATTCCTTATGGGAAGTGAAGAGGTGTACAAGTTTGTACACAATAATCCGGATGTGGAGTTGTATCCTGTGGACTATGTCAATGATCCTCGCGTGATTGCTCGCAACGATAATATGGTAAGTATCAATAGCTGTATCGAGATCGATCTCATGGGGCAGGTAGTCTCCGAAAGTATCGGTCCGAGACAGTTCAGCGGTACAGGCGGTCAGGTTGATTACGTTAGAGGTGCTGTCTGGTCCAAAGGCGGGAAGAGTATAATGGCGATGCCGGCCACAGCACGTCAGGGTAGCGCATCCCGTATCGTTCCGAAGATAACAGATGGTGCAGCCGTTACTACTCTACGTAACGACGTTGACTATGTTGTGACTGAGTATGGTATAGCACATCTCAAGGGACGTTCTTTACGTGAGCGAGCCGAAGCTCTTATCGCTGTCGCCCACCCCGATTTTAGAGAAGAGTTACGTGCGGCATATCGCCAAAGATTTGAATGATCCAATCAAATAACCAAATACTGTTATGCAACTGTTTAAGCTAAAAAGTGTGATGCACAGCTTTGACTCCTTTGCGGACTTTGCACGGGAGTTCAGTCTGAATGAGCGAGACCTCGTCATCACGAACGAGTTTCTCTACGAGCCCTTTATGAAGACTTGCGGACTACCTTGCCGCTTTGTCATGCAAGAGAAGTATGGTCTGGGCGAACCCTCGGACGAGATGATGAACCACATCCTTGGGGATATCAGAGGCTTCGACTACGATCGAGTGATAGCTGTAGGCGGAGGTACGGTGATAGATATCTCCAAGCTATTTGTCCTTGAGGGATTGAGCGATGTGATGGATGCCTTCGATCGCAAAATCCCTCTCGTCAAGGCGAAGAGACTTGTCATCATCCCTACCACCTGCGGTACGGGTAGCGAGGTGACAAATATCTCCATCGCCGAGATCAAGAGCCGGCATACCAAGATGGGGCTTGCGGACGATACTATTGTCGCTGACGATGCCGTCATTATCCCCGAGCTGTTGCGGGGTCTTCCTTTCAAGTTCTATGCTTGCAGTGCTATCGATGCTCTCATCCATGCCATCGAGGCCTATGTCTCACCCAAAGCCAATCCGTACACACGAATATTCAGTGAAGCCGCTTGGGAGATTATTATAGATGTCTTCCAACATATAGCCAAGCACGGAGAAGAGTACAGGTTCGAGAAGATGGGAGAGATGATCATGGCGAGCAATTTTGCAGGTATTGCATTCGGCAATGCCGGAGTAGGAGCTGTCCATGCTCTGTCGTATCCTCTCGGAGGTACATACCATGTCCCCCACGGAGAAGCAAACTATCAGTTCTTCACCGAGGTTTTCAAGGTTTATCAAGAGAAGAATCCGTTCGGCAGTATCGTTGAACTCAACTGTAAGCTCTCGAGACTCCTCGGTTGTCAGTCGGAAGAGGTCTTCCCTAAGCTGGACGAACTCCTTGGTTGCCTCCTATCCAAGAAGCCACTCCGTGAGTATGGGATGAAGGACGAAGAAGTACGAGGCTTTGCCGAATCAGTGATGAAGACACAGCAGAGACTCCTTGCCAACAACTACGTTGAGCTCTCCATAGATGAGATCGAAGGCATCTATCGACGCCTTTACTAGGTCCCTCTGATACATATTATCTATCACACGTAAGTGATGGTGTGCTGACCCTCCGAGAGGGATCGGTATTTCCATTGCTACACTTCTGACACGCATAAAATCATTTACTAATTATATTCTAAAGCTATGGATATCAATACAATGGTGCAACGCGCACGCCTTGCACAGAGAGATTACGAAGAGAGATTCGATCAGGACGCTGCCAACCAAGCAGTCAAGGTAGCGACCAAGACTATTTACGACAATGCGGAGCTTCTCGCTCGCGAAGCTGTCGATGAAACAGAGATGGGAGTGTACGAACACAAAGTGGCGAAGAACCGTAACAAGTCCAAAGGTGTATGGTACAACCTCCATGACAAAAAGTCAATGGGTATCATTGGGATGTGCGAGAAGACCGGTCTCATCGAGATAGCCAAGCCCATCGGGGTCGTAGCAGGTATAACACCTATGACGAACCCTATCGTTACTCCCATGTCCAAGATCGCTTTCGCTCTCAAGACAAAGAATGCTATCATCATCGCTCCTCACCCAAAGGCAAAGAAATGTTCGGCCATGGCGGTGAACCTTATCAAGGAGGCACTCAAGCCCCTCGGAGTCCCCGAAGACCTCATCCAGGTAGTCGAGGAACCATCTATCGAAAAGACCCAAGAACTCATGGCAACGGCCGACGTGGTCGTTGCTACCGGCGGTATGCCCATGGTGCATTCGGCATACTCCTCCGGTAAGCCTTCGTTCGGGGTAGGTGCGGGCAATGTCCAAGTGATTCTCGACAAGCATATCGACTACGATGAGGCAGCGGAGAAGGTTGTAAGCGGTCGTGCTTTCGACAATGGTATCATCTGTTCGGGCGAACAGTTCTTTGCTTATCCCAAGGAAGATCGGGAAGAGGTCTTGGCTGCATTCGCTCGCCACGGGGCATACATAGTACCCGAGAGCGAACGTGACGCAGTAGTCGGAGCAGTCTTTCAGGACGGGAAGCTCGAGCGTGACGTTGTAGGGCAGAGCGCAGCCTTCATTGCGAAAAAAGCAGGTATAAATATCCCTGAAGGGACACGAGTACTCCTCGTCGAAGCTCACGGTATAGCTCACGAAGATGAGATATGCAAGGAGAAGATGTGCCCGGTGATGGGCTGCATCGGCTACACCTACTTTGAGGAAGGGTTGCAGATGATCAAGGCCAACCTCTTCATGGAAGGAAGCGGACATACCGCGGGGGTGCACTCCAATAATCAGGCCAATATCATCAAGACCGGGACAGAGATCTCTGTGTCACGTGTCATCGTCAATGCTCCTTGCGCTACCACTGCCGGAGGGTCTATACAGAATGGTCTCGCTGTAACCAATACATTGGGTTGCGGTACGTGGGGCAACAACTCCATCTCCGAGAACTTTACCTACAAGCATATGCTTAACATCACACGTATTGCTCCCCTCTCGGCACGCATCCAAGTGCCTACGGACAATGAAATATGGCACTACTGATCAGTCTTCTTTATGTATGATATATAAATAAGTTAGTCAAGCTGATAATAACCTGTCAGTCCGGAGCGTCTATCCCGTGAGGGACGGACGCTCCTTTTTTATACCCCTTCACTCCACGCTCCGCCTCCCTCCTCCCATCATACCCCGTACAAGAAAAACTAACTCCCGAGTGAAAACTTTGTCGCATTCGGACGAGAAGTCGTGTTCAGCTCCTGATTACTGCTTTTCCATCCCTGAAAAGTAATTTCCCGCCCCTGAAGATTACTTTTCCGCCCCCGAAAATAGCTCCATATCCTATTCTCATTCATTTTCTTTCTGCTTGTATGCCCTTTTTCAATCAGTAGTTTTGGGTTAGTGTCCACTAAGTAGTCGATCGTTTTGTTGGGGCTGGGAGGATTTAAGTTGCGTAGAGATTTATTGAGAGATTGCTAATAATAGGGGATTGTAGTATAAGATTATTTCCAGTTTGTTGTGCTGAATTTATATTATCTTTGCACTGCGATAGGTGATGTTGTGGGGATCCTCCTCACGACATAAGAGGGAAGCCGGTGAGAGTCCGGCGCAGTCCCGCTACCGTGTTGTCTAATAAATGCAGGTGCAGGCATATCTGAAATGGCCACTGCCCCGATTACCGAGGTGGGAAGGTCGCATCTGCAGGACTAAGCCGGGAGACCTGCCTATTGTTCTTGTCAGATAATTTTTGATCGTCAGCTCGGAAGAAGCGATGATCAGGACCGAAGTGTTTATGAACAAAAATAGGTACAGGAGATTGGGATCTTCCCATATCTCGTATGTTGTTGCCTTGGCTTTACTATTCCTCTGTTCGATTTCTGTATCGGCACAGAGTGTAGAAGTCTTCGGAAGAGTGTATGAGCAGGATGGGAAGACTCCTCTTGCCGGAGCTGTCGTACGTATCAAGGGCTCATCCGTTGTCGCATCGACGGATGTGCGTGGCGCATTCCGATTGAGTACGTCTCCGGGGGAAAGGTCATTGATTGTCTCATTTCTGGGATTCAGGTCGGAAGAGCGCACGTTTCTTACGGATTCTTTATGTGGTGAAGGCTTAGTCTTTTGTTTGTCTCCTCTATCAATGGAGGTGAATGAAATCGTGGTTACCGGGACCGGTACTGAGCATTATATCAAGAATGCTCCGGTACGTACTGAAGTCATATCTCGTCGTATGCTCAAGAGCTATGGAGGGCGAAGTATAGGGGATATATTATCTGCTTTGACTCCTGGGTTTGATATGTCTCATAGTGATATGGGATCTCGTCTCACGATGGGGGGCTTGGGCAACGCTTATATACTTATTTTGCTTAACGGAAAGCGACTTCACGGGGATCTCGGTGGGCAGAACGACCTTAATCTCATAGATCCGATAGACATCGAACGCATAGAAATTGTAAAAGGAGCTGCATCGTCGCTGTATGGATCAGACGCTATTGCCGGTGTCGTGAATATCATCACCCGTAAACATTATGAGATCCCGGTATATGCAGATAATACTACCCAAGTGGGCGCGTACAGGGACTTAACGCAGCATAACACGTTATCGTTTACCTTACATCCCATCACTTTGACCACAAAGTTCTCTGCGCAGAGGAGCAATGGCTGGCAAAATTCCCCTCAGGAGCTATATCGCGGCGTGCTGTATGATAGAAGTACAACTCAAACGGTCAGTGCCTTTAAGAACCACAAGGTAGATCAAGAGTTTACGTATATCCCTTCCGACAGATGGCGTATCGCTGTCGGTGGGATGTACTATACGAAGGAGATATACCATGCTCCGGGAGGGCCTCGATACAGATCATATGATTTGCGTTACAAGGACTATGAATTAAGAGGAGATGCACGCTTCAGGCTTACAGAGAAGTCATACATCGATTTTGCTCTAAATTACAACAGGCATATCTACTTCTATGACTATTACAATAATTATATAGACGAGTACTTTGAGTATGAGGAACAGGGCGGGCAGAAGGTCAGGCTCCCCAAACACATTGTGTACCGCCCGGGTGAGAGCTCTGAGGAAAGTGATCAGGGCGCATTCTCTGCAAACCTGAAAGGAGTCGTACCTCTCACTCCGAATCATCTGCTCTCGGTCGGGACAGAATATCGCTACGACGACTTGGTCGCTCCCAAGAGGATGTCATCATCACGTGCTTCGGCATATACTCTTTCGGCTTATGCCCAAGACGAGTGGAACATCTCTGAGAAGTTTAACGTGACCGGAGGGGCTCGACTTGTGCATCATCAGGCGTTCGGATGGACTATGACACCCAAGATTTCGGCGATGTACAAGATGGGGGATTGGAACTTGCGAGGGACCTATTCGTTAGGCATCAAGACTCCGACGATAAAAGAGCTTTATTACTTCTACGAACGCCCAATCATGGGGAAGGTACGTCTCTATATAGGTAATGAGGACTTGAACCCTCAGCATTCGAGGTATATCTCTGTCGGGACCGAGTATCATGGCAGACGTGCCAAGGGAAGTATTACCACATCGCTGAATAGAGTCAAGGATATGATAGCCCTTGTGGCTGTCCCCTTGCCCTCGGGATATGGGGGAGATGAGGGCTCGGACTACGATGGAGCTATGAAGTATATCAATATGGAGGATGCAAAGGTGGCCAGCCTTGAGGTAACCCTTTCGTACAATTTCGGTAAAGGGTTTACTGCCGGTGGTGGGTATAGCTACACATATGCGAAAGCGAATCTTGTCGATGAGGTAGCCAGTGAGCAACAGAAGCGAGTAGTGATCGAGGAGCGTACGATAGACGGCACCTCCACACACCATGCCAACCTCAGGGTGAAGTGGGAAAAGGATTGGGAGAAGTATAGCCTGGGCATAGGATTATACGGTAAAGGCCAATCCGAACGCTTTTACAAAGAGTATGGGAACGCGCCCGGCTTTATGCTTTGGCGGCTTACGACATCGCACACGTTCAGGGGAAACAGAGGATGGGGCGTAGAAGCCACGGCAGGAATAGACAATCTTTTCGATCATGTAGAGCGGCATCCCTACGGGCTCAACTATGGTACGACTACTCCGGGACGTACATTTTTTGCTTCACTTACTATTCGGTTTGAGAAAGGGAAAGCGAAGCCCAAGGTTACGAAACGGCACAAATAACACATCATTTATAAATCCTAAATCAAATTAGTTCCTATGAAGAAAGCTTTGAGACCCTTAGTATTGCTGTCAGCGTTACTTACGTTGGGTTTGATGACCTCATGTGAGAGTGACAACAAACCGAGCGACGACTTTATCAAGTACGAGAAGAAGTCGGACAACGCCCTGCTCCTTGTGACATTCGGTTCGACCTTCGATGAGCCGCATACGACTTATGCCAAGCAGATTGAGGAGTTTCGGAAGGACTTCCCCGGTACCGATCTCTTCTTTTCATTCACTTCGAGGACCTGTATTAACCGTTGGCAGGCCAAGACAAAAGAGCAGTTCATCACACCGGATCTGTGGTTGGAGTGGTTCTTAAAGAAGAACTATTCCAAAGTTTTTGTACAATCTCTCCATGTCATCCCGGGAGAAGAGTTCACCATACTCAGAGATGCTTATGTAAAGCCCCGGTACAACTTCCTTGCCGAGGAGTTGGGCAGAGGTGCGGCTATCCTTGGTGTGCCCCTTCTTACGTCTGACGATGACATCGAGGCCGTAGGGAAGATCCTTGTGGATGCCTTTGCTGCTCAATTACGTGCCGGAGATGCCGTCGCATTTATGGGGCACGGTAATCCCGAAGATCAGTATGAATTTGCCAACAAGTCGTACGAAAAGATAGAGAAGTATATGCAAGAGTACGCTAAGCGTACATACAACAACGACAACGTTTACGTAGGGACGGTAGACTACCCTGCGATGCTGATCGACTACGTGCTCAAGCAACTCGACACATCTACCTCTACAACCAAGAAGATTCACCTGCACCCTCTCATGTCTATTGCCGGTGATCATGCCAATAACGATATGGCAAGCCCCGACACCGAGGAGGATGGCAAGAAGATCCCTCTCGAAGAACAGAGCTGGCGCAATCAGATTGCCGCCAAGGGATGGACGGTAGAGTGCCACATCAAAGGCTTAGGAGACTATCCGGCTATCAATAAGATTTGGATAGCTCATCTCAAGGAAGCCATAAAGAATGCCGAATAAGGGTACTCCCCCATTCGGGAAATCATAATACAAAGAGCCTGCTCCGACACTCTCGGAGCAGGCTCTTTGTATTTGTACAAGGGGATCTTGTCAGTTGAGATCCACAGCGATGTACTTCACTCTACCGTTAGAGTAGACCCCTTTGATGAATAGGACCTTGTCCGAAGTCCCGGAGAGTACGCTCTTGACTATGCTCTCTACATCTTCGGGAGTAGATACAGCCTTGTTATTTATCGTGAGGATGATGAAGCCTTTGGTGATACCTGCTTCTTTGAACTTGCCGTTATCTACACCGACGACCTCGACTCCGAAGTCCAGCCCCAGACGATCGCGTTGCTGTGCCGATAAACTCTTGAACGCGGCTCCGAGCGAATCGGGTGATACACTGCTCACTACCTCGGTAGTGCCACGTGTGTTCTTGAGCGTGACCGAGAGCTGTTCGGCTTTACCTTTTCTATTGACCTTCAGAGCTACTTTATCGCCCGGGCGGTACTTGCTTACCTGTTCTTGAAGCTCCGCCATATTACGGATCGAAGTCCCATTTACGGAAGTGATGACATCACCTTCGACAAGTCCGGCACTCTTTGCAGGACTTCTTTCTGCAAACTCCACGACCACGGCTCCCTCGGTTACCTTCAAGTCATACTTCTTGGTCAGATCCGAAGTGATGCTGCTGCCCACGATGCCGAGGACGGCGCGCTGTACGGCTCCATACTGTTTGATATCCGCTACCACCTTCGAGGCGATGCTTACCGGTACGGCAAACGAATACCCCGCGAAGTTTCCCGTCTGTGAGAAGATCATGGTATTGATCCCTACGAGTTCACCTCTCGTATTGACGAGAGCCCCGCCGCTATTGCCGGGGTTTACGGCAGCATCAGTCTGGATGAAAGAAGCGATCTTCAGCCCATCGCCCTGCCCACTTATGGTCGAGCGACCCTTGGCACTTACGATCCCGGCAGTCACTGTGGACGAGAGGTTGAAGGGGTTTCCTATTGCAAGCACCCACTCGCCCACTCGTAGCTTTTCGCTATCGCCGAAGGGTAGGGGGGAGAGATCCGTTGCTTCGATCTTGAGGAGGGCGATGTCGGTTGCGGGATCTGTCCCGATCACTTTGGCTTCCCACTCTCTGTTGTCGTTGGAAGTCACGGTGACTTTAGTGGCATTCTCTACCACGTGATTATTGGTGATGATGTAGCCATCGTCTGAGATGATGACCCCGGAGCCGATGCTTGTCCTTGCCGGTTGGCTGCCCATCCCCTCCTGGTTGCCGTAAGGCCCGAAGAAGAACTCGAACGGATCCATGATTTGTCTCCTCGACTCCCTCCGCGTCTGTGCATACTCTGCGCGGATGTTTACCACACCGTTGATGGAACGCTCGGCCACTTCGACAAAGTCTTGGGGAGCATGCTCGGCTCCGAAGGCGACCGTCCTCATCTGAGTCGGTTGGGAGAAGCCCCCATCATGGCTTACCTCCCTGACTTCACTGTGACGGGTCGAGGAAGCCACTCGGTAGTAGTCGTATAACCCCACGGCAGCGACTGCGCTGATGGTTGAGCAAGCGAGAAGTAGTAGCGTTGTCTTTAATCCTTTTCTCATACT
>JBHBLB010000012.1:0-6336 GCA_041791495.1 Porphyromonas sp. | reverse complement strand
TACCATGGCGGAGCTGCTTGAGCATCTTGACGTGGTACGACCCGGCACAGTAGAAGTACACTAACGTAGCAGCTACCGCACATATCACGTGAGAGAGCATCATGTCTATGCCCAGTGCTGAGTGTCCTCCCATATCAAGAGCCATCATAAGTGCCGACATGAGGATGGCTACGATCAGTCTGTTCCGTATACTTTTCAGCTCACGACGCTCTATCTCACGACGTTCGGCATCGCGTACTTTAGGGTCTCCAAGCAACATCTTGTACCCCATGGCATCGACTGTAGACTTAATCTCTTCGGCAGTTATCTCATCCGCATCGTAGACCACTACGGTACGACCTTCCAGAAGCGACACCTCTACCTCATACACTCCCTCTAACTTCTCTATGGCTCCCTGTACATGCGCGACACAACCTGCGCAAGCCATACCTGTGACATTGTACTGCCTACGAACTCTCATAACCTTTACTCCTTAACCTCTTCGTAGTCTATGTACTCTCCTCCCTTGAGATCCATATTGGCATCATGTATCCTGTCCACACTACTTTGCTCAGGGTTGACCGTTTGTTGCTCGGCTTCTCGAGATCTTTGTTGCTCCTCAAAGGTTTGTCTCATCTCTCTTTGCGCTTTGAAAAGCAGGTAAATCTTCCTGAAAACCGAGAAGAAGCGTATGATCACATACGCAATCAAGCCTACAAAGAGTATTAAAACGAATTCCATATATGTGCTCTTACAATTATTGCCAATGCTAAGAATTTATGCACCTAACCGCATGCTAAATATACAACAAATATACTGTTGGTTAGGTTCGATCGCTCTGAATAAAACAAAAGTCTGCTCATACATCCGGTGATGACCAAACACTATGCGAAAGTCGTACCATCCTCTTCGGATCCGGACCGAAGTCATAAGCGACACCGTGGCACTACCCTATCCTATCTGCTCACTAAGGATTTTTGTTCAGGGTCCGTAACAAAACTTGCCCCTTCCCTATCCTAAGTCATTTTCTCTTGCAGGTGACTGCTTTTCTGGGGCGGAAAACTAATAATCAGCTGCCCAAAAGCAGTAATCAGGGGCTGATTATAAGTTTACATCCCATTACGCACGACTTCACAACCGTATACTGACAAAAGTTGCTCCCCATATGTCGCAACTCTCCATCCTATGTCAGTGAAACAAAGAAGGGGCTGTGTCATACTCAGACACAGCCCCTCATATTATACTTCAGGTACAATTACTGTCCCATACGCTTTTCAATCTCAGCCATCTTATCGTTCATGTTGAGATTGTAGTAGATACCACGGATAGCCATAAGGTACTCTGTATTGTCCGGTTCAAGCTCTATGGCTCTCTCAAAGTAAGGCAATGCCTTTTGGAAGAGAGCCTTTGCCTGCTCATCCATCTCCTTATACTTCTTGGCATCAGTGATAGCATTGGCTTCACTTTGGATTACCACAGCCTGGTTGTAATAGATACGTCCAAGACCGATGACGGCATCTGCATACGCAGGGTCTATCTCAAGAGCCTTTCTGAAGTTGGCTTCTGCCTTTTCGACATTCTTAAAGCCTTGTTCGTAGACAGTAGCAAGTACGTGGTAGAGTTGCTTATTTGTCGGATCGGAAGCAAGAGCTTGCTCGAGGAATTCCTTAGCCTTTTCGTTCTCACCCTGGCGGATGTAGATGTTGATAAGGTTAAATACGAAGAACTTGTCTTGCGGGAATACCTTTGCCCCTTCCTGAAGGACGTTGACATAACCTATGGAGTCGCCAAGGTCACTGTAGGCAGTGGCAAGGAGCTGATATACATCGCTTTTTCTGTAGTCTACATTCTTAATCTTCTCATACTCGGCAATGGCATTCTTCAAGTTGCCTTCAATCTGTGAAGCTGAGTAAGCGGAGAAGAAACCGATCTGCATAGACATCGAGTCCTGTTGCGCCAAAGCTGTGCCTGCGAACATAGGAAACTCCTTCACATCAAGATACTTCTTGAAGAACTTATGCGCATTTACATAGTCCTGCTTATCGAAGTAGTAAGAGCCGGCATTGATCAAGAAGCCATGGTTGTCGCTCAAAGCCTTCTTGATTTCCTTTTCAAACTTTCTTTTCACCTTACCCTTCTCATTGGGCAGTGCATCAAGCGAGTCAGCCTTAACGTAATAGGGATACATTGCATATAGGGCAGTATAGAAGACATCTTCACTGAATGGCTTGCCCAGCATCATATTGGTCTTGCTCTCATCTACCTGCTTCTCTTCGATAAGACCTGCGACGTACCAAGTACGTGCGTCGTCCTTACTTTCGGGATCAGTGAATGCGGACTTGATGATATCACGTGCCTGCGCATAGTTGGGCTTACTGTCCTTAGCAATTCTTTCGGCCTGCTTGACACTCTTCATCTGCGCGAATGATGGACTTGCCACGGCAAGGCTCATCGCAGTGAGTAAAAGGATTTTTTTCATATCTACATTTATCATTTTAAGGTGAATACTAAATCATGAGTATTTATCAAGCACCAAATATAGACAAAAACGTCTAAATCATCACCGCAATCCGACAAGAATCGCAAAAGTACCGCTTGCCGTCACGAGAAATACTCATAGGATCAAATATTATCTATATACGCTTACATCATTCCATGGTATTGCTTTCTTCCGGCTCTACCCCTTCCTCGATTGTTTCTTCGGGTTCCTCTTCAGCCAAGACGCGGCAGACGGACGCAATCTCATCGCCTCTGCGCTCGAGGTTGATCAGACGTACCCCTTGCGTGTTGCGGCTCTGTACCGAGACATCTTTGACATGAGTGCGGATCGTTACCCCAGAACGATTGATAATCATTATATCATGTTCGTCGGTTACATTCTTAATCTCGATGAGATCTCCGGTCTTTTCAGTCACTTTAAGCGTGATTACACCCTTAGCACCCCTATTGGTGATGCGATAATCATCTATCTGCGATCTCTTTCCATATCCATTTTCCGACACGACGAGTATGGTCTCCTCTTCGGGATGTTTGATACAGATCGCACCTATTACCTCATCTTTGCCATCTTCTTCAAGCTTCATCCCTCTTACCCCCATAGTCTGTCGACCTTGAGGACGTAATAAGTCTTCGTGGAATCGTATAGCTTTACCATTACGGCTGGCAAGGATGAACTCACACCTACCGTTGGAGAGGAGTACAGATACCACTCGGTCTTCGTCTCTCAAGTCGATGGCGATGATACCATTAGCGCGAGGACGAGAGAATGCTTCGAGTAGAGTCTTTCGGATTGTCCCTCGGCGGGTGACAAATGTCAGGTAGTGCGAATTGACATATTCGACATCTGTCGTGAGGTTTTTCACACGAATACAAGCCGTCACTCGGTCATCAGAGTCGAGATTGAGGATATTCTGAATGGCGCGTCCCTTCGATGTCCGAGAGCCTTCCGGGATCTCGAACACTCTCAACCAATAACACCTACCCTTTTCAGTGAAGAAGAGCAACGTCGCGTGCATAGAAGCCGAGTAGATGTACTCCACAAAGTCTTCTTCTTTCGTATCAGAGCCCTTAGCCCCTACGCCTCCTCTCGACTGAGCTTTGAAAGCGGAGAGCGGCGTACGCTTAATATAACCACAATGAGATAGGGTGATGATCATCTCTTCATCGGCAAAGAAATCCTCAGGATTGAGCTCTTCCGATGCATATACTATATCGGAGCGTCTTACGTCTCCGTACTTGTCTCGTATCTCTACGAGTTCTTCAGAGATGATACGATACAATGTATCTTCGTTCGTAAGTATCTCGTTGTAGAACTCTATCTGCTTCAAGAGGCCATCGTACTCCTCTCTGAGCTTGTTTATCTCCAATGCTGTCAGCTGTCCGAGTCGCAACTCTACGATGGAACGTGCCTGAATCTGCGAAAGGTTAAAGCGTTCCATCAATCTTTCTATCGCTTCGCTCTGACGGGCTGATGCCCTAATGATGGCAACAACTTCGTCAATGTTGTCGGTCGCAATGATACGTCCTTCGAGGATGTGCAGTCTCTCCTCCGCTTTCTTCAGTTCAAACCTCGTGCGACGTGTGACTACTTCCGTGCGGTGTTTTACAAACTCACGGACGAGGTCCTTGAGATTGAGGAGCTGCGGACGTCCATTGACAAGGGCGATGTTATTGACACTGAATGAAGATTGCAGGGCTGTGAACTTGTAAAGCTTATTAAGAATCACAGCCGCATGTGCATCTCTCTTGACATCTATCACGATACGGATACCGGTCTTACTGCTTGTCTCGTCGGCAATGTTGGATATACCTTCGATCTTCTTTGTAGTGACGAGCTCAGCGATGCTCTTTACGAGCTCAGCCTTATTGACAAGGTATGGGAGCTCGTGTATGATGATCTGCTCGTGCTGTGCGCTTGTTTCGATCTCGGCTTTCCCTCTTACGACGATACGTCCCCTACCGGTGTGGAATGCTTCCTTGACACCATTGTAGCCATATATCGTACCTCCTGTGGGGAAGTCAGGAGCTTTGATATGCTCCATCAGCTCGTCGATGGTAATCTCTCCGCGAGCGTCGATATAAGCAAGGGTAGCATTGAGGGCTTCGGCAAGGTTGTGCGGCGGCATATTCGTAGCCATCCCCACGGCGATACCGGATGCCCCATTGACAAGAAGGTTTGGGATACGTGACGGCAATACGGTCGGCTCGGTCGTAGAGTCGTCATAGTTGGGCATGAAGTCTACTGTCTCCTTGTTGATGTCCGAGAGCATCTCCATGGCAAGAGGGGCTAGACGAGCTTCGGTGTACCTCATTGCCGCGGGGCTATCGCCATCGATGGATCCGAAGTTGCCGTGAGGATCCACAAGCATATACCTCATAGACCAGTCCTGAGCCAATCGTACGAGAGCCATATATATCGAACTATCGCCGTGAGGGTGGTACTTACCCATCACATCTCCGACGGTACGAGCACTCTTCTTGTAAGGTTTATCGGGCGTATTCCCCAACTCATTCATCCCGTACAAGATACGACGATGTACAGGCTTGAATCCGTCACGCACATCTGGGAGTGCTCTACTCACTATCACCGACATAGCGTAGTCGATGTATGCAGACTTCATCTGATCGTCGATATTCACCTTCAGGATCCTATCCTTGTTGTTCTCAAACTCTTCTTGCATTGTCTATCAAATTATATTCTTGAGAAATAATCTTTTCTTCATTTCCTTGTCGTGCGGATACCATACACGGCACCACACATAGACCTCAAAGTTACTCTTTTTTTATGAATTGAAGATGTCGAGAAGAGACGCTAAAGCAATTAATATGTATCCCTTGAGCGAATACATATACAGGGTCGGGAGACATGCTATGTACGGACACAAACTTCTGAAGAACCGCACCTCAACTAATAATCCGCTGCTGATGATTGGTTTTCTGCTCCTGAAAACCAATCATCAGCAGCAGAAAAATAATCTCCCGGAGCTGATTACAACTTCGGAACTGGGACATAATAAAAAAACTGTGCCATAAATTGACTTTATGACACAGTCTTACTGTCGTATCCTCCGAGGAGATTATTACAATTTATCCATCAACGAAAGCAGAGACTCCTTGGCATCTCCAAGCATGAGCTTGACTCCGGACGGACGTTCATATAGAGGATTGGGAACGCCTGCGTAGCCGGGGTTGAGGTCGTAATTGCATATAATGATGTGCTTGGCCTCATCTACGTTAAGCACTGGCATACCGTAGATAGGCGTGCCTTCGGCTTCGCGGGCTGCAGGGTTCAGGACGTCGTTTGCACCGATAACGACAACGAGGTCTGTATTCTTGAAGTCATCGTTGATCGCTTCCATTTCGTACAGCTCATCGTAGCTGACATCGGCTTCGGCAAGGAGTACATTCATGTGCCCCGGCATACGTCCCGCAACGGGGTGGATGGCATAACGTACCTTCGCGCCCTTGCGTTCGAGAGCATCGCCAAGTTGCTTCACTTGATGTTGAGCCTGAGCTAGTGCCATACCGTAACCCGGTACGATGATCACCGATTTGGCAGCCTGCATCCACTCGGCTGTATCATCGCTTTGGGAAGCATCGGCTGTCGTGACGATCTCTTTACTATTTACCTTATCGAGAAGTTCGGCAAGAGTGACCTTGGCATCGCCAAGCATCAGCGTCACCCCCGACTTGCGCTCATAGAGAGGATTGGGTACGCCTGCGTAGCCGGGGTTAAGGTCATAATTACAGATGACGACGTGCTTGGCCTCATCTACGTTAAGCACCGGCATACCGTAGATAGGTGTCCCTTCGGCTTCGCGAGCTGCAGGGTTGAGGACGTCGTTTGCGCCGATGACG
>JBHBLB010000011.1:0-3031 GCA_041791495.1 Porphyromonas sp. | reverse complement strand
GGTGGGTATTATTAGATGTAATACAATGTTGTGATACGATGTCGCAAAAGGAATCAAGTGAGGTTATTCCCACTCGATAGTGCTGGGCGGCTTGGAAGAGATGTCGTAAACCACGCGATTGACACCGCGTACCTTGTTGATGATCTCGTTAGACACCTTCGCCAAGAAGTCGTATGGCAAGTGTGCCCAGTCTGCACTCATGGCATCCATCGAAGTGACAGCACGCAAAGCGACTGTATATTCATAGGTACGTTCGTCTCCCATGACACCTACAGAGCGTACGGGTAGCAAGATAGCTCCTGCCTGCCACACCTGATCATACAGTCCCCACTCACGCATAAGACTCATGTATATGTCATCAGCATTCTGCAGTATCGTCGCTTTCTCCTCTGTGATCTCCCCAAGGATACGGATACCCAACCCCGGACCGGGGAAAGGATGGCGATGAATGAGGTGCGGCATCATACCCAACTCCAAGCCCACTCGGCGCACTTCATCCTTAAAGAGAGTCCGTAAGGGTTCTACGAGACGGAGGTTCATTCGCTCGGGCAGTCCACCAACATTGTGATGGCTCTTGATCACCATACCGGTGATACTCAAGCTCTCTATCACGTCGGGATAGATAGTACCCTGTCCCAACCACTTGATCCCTTCGAGCTTATGCGCCTCTTCATCAAATACTTCGATAAAGCCACGACCTATGATCTTACGCTTCTCTTCGGGATCGGTCACACCTTTGAGTGCGGAGAAGAACTTCTCTTTCGCGTTCACTCCTATGACATTGAGCCCTAAGTGCTCATAGTCTTGTAGTACGCGTTCGAACTCACCTTTACGTAGGAGGCCGTGATCCACAAATATACAAGTGAGGTTACTGCCGATAGCTTTGTTCAAGAGCACCGCTACAACAGAGCTGTCAACGCCACCTGACAACGCCAAGATCACCTTGTCGTCACCCAACTTATTTCGCAATTCTTGCACTGTTGTCTCAATGAAGGATGCCGGCGTCCAATCGCGCTTCATTCCGCATATATCAAGGAAGTTGCCGAGAAGCTTCGTGCCCTCTTCCGAGTGATATATTTCGGGATGGAACTGAACACCCCACGTCTGCTCCCCTTCGATACGGAAGGCTGCATAGGGAACATCCTCTGTCCCGGCTATCACGTCAAAGCCTGAGGGAAGAGCTGTGATCGTATCTCCGTGAGACATCCACACAGTCGTACCGGGCTGCAATCCTTTGAGAAGAGCATCATCGGCTTGCTTGAACTCCAAGTGAGCCCGTCCGTACTCGCGGGTTTCGCAGGACTCCACTTTGCCACCGGCCTGATCTACGAGGCTTTGCGCCCCATAACAGATGCCCAACAAAGGCAGTCTGCCTCGGATTTCGTCGAGAGGGATGCGGAAGGCTTTGCTGTCGTACACGGAGTAAGGGCTACCCGATAGGATGATACCGCGCACTCCTGTCAGGTCTTCCGGCAGTTTGTTATAGGGATAAACCTCGCAGTAAGTGTTCAGTTCGCGAATACGTCTGGCGATAAGCTGCGTTGTCTGTGAACCGAAATCAAGAATAATGAGCTTTTCCAACATGGAGAAAACAGTCTTTTAATTGTATTACAGGCGCAAAGGTAAATCAAACGGTTCATCCCACCAATGATATGAGCCGACAGAGCACAGCATAGTATCTCACAGGTGTAAGAACCGGCAAAAAGCATCCCCTCGAAAGGGCCTGACCGGACTTTCGAGGGGATGGTATAAATGAGATATCGTGAAGGACGCTTAGAAAGCGTATTCTTGAACGAAGGTCGTCGCAGCTTGTATCTGCTTGTACATCACTACGTCGTCTTCCACTTTCGGTGCCACTTTGCGCAGTTCCGTCAGCATCTTCTCCAAGTAAGGAGAGGTCTTTGTCGGACGACGGAACTCGAAAGCCTGAGCGGCATCCAATAGCTCTATCGCGAAGATCATCTCCAGATTCTCGATGATGGAGAGGAGCTTTGTAGCAGCATTTGCGCCCATTGACACGTGGTCTTCCTGTCCGTTGCTGCTGACGATACTGTCGCTTGCGGCCGAGAAGCAATACATTTTGTTCTTGCTCACCATAGCTGCGGCAGCATACTGCGGGATCATGAAGCCACTGTTTAGGCCGGGATTGGCGACAAGGAACTCAGGGAGTTCGCGCAAGCCCAGGATAAGCTGAGCGGTACGACGCTCGCTTATGTTGCCAAGTTCAGCAAGTGCGATGGCCAAGAAGTCGTAGACGATGGCCAAAGGCTGCCCGTGGAAGTTACCACCCGACACTACTAAGTCCTCATCCGGGAAGACGGTCGGATTGTCAGTTACTGAATTGATCTCACGAACGACCACTTCGGTGACGTAGTTGATCGCGTCGCGACTGGCACCATGAACCTGAGGCATGCAGCGGAAGCTATAGGGGTCTTGTACCTGCTTCTTAGGTTTTGCCAGCTGTTCGCTACCGTTCAACACTTCCTTCAGATGGCGTGCTACTGCCAATTGGCCCGGATGGGGGCGGATGATGTGCAGGTTATCAGTGAAGGGAGCATCGAGACCGTCGAAGGCTTCGAGCGAGAGCGCTCCGATGCAATCGGCAACTTCTACCAGGCGATGCGCCTTGAGGAGAGCGTAGACACCATGGCTACTCATGAACTGAGTGCCATTGAGGAGAGCCAGCCCTTCCTTGCTCTTTAGGATGATCTTTTCCCATCCAAACTCCTGCATCACCTCGGCGGCATCGCGCTTCTGACCCTTGTACATCACCTCACCTTCACCAATGAGCGGGAGGAAGAGATTGGCCAATGGGGCGAGATCGCCCGATGCACCCAACGAACCCCTATCGTAGACGATGGGGAGTACATCGTGATTGAGCATGTCGAGGATACGCTCGACCGTGCAGAGCTGTACGCCGCTATGTCCCAGCTGTAGAGCATGTGCCTTGAAGAGGAGCATGAGACGCACGATGTCGGCATGTACGGGTGTGCCGCAACTGCAGGCATGGCTCTTGACCAAGTTCTCCTGC
>JBHBLB010000010.1:0-75438 GCA_041791495.1 Porphyromonas sp. | reverse complement strand
GTGGATCGCCACGGTAAGCTCCACCACCCCAAGACCAGCTCCGAGGTGACCGGGGTTTCTACTCAGTGCATCGAGTAGGAATGTTCGTATCTCCCGACATAGCTCAGGCAGCTCTTCCTCGTTCAGACGCTTGAGGTCGGTAGGGCTGTCGATACGGTTCAGATATTTGTATTGGCTCATCGCAACACTTATCGGTCAGAATATAATATCGTAATCAAAACCTTATAATAGTGCAAATGTAACCAATTCCCTCCAACTCACCCAATATCCGCCACTCTGCCTCCCCTTTACTCGTCTAAGTCGCTGTAAGGTGTGGCGGCTGGCTCCCCTTTACTGCTTTCAGAGTGAAGGTATGTCCGGACGAAGTCTCATCCGGAAGCCTTCGGGGGATTGCTAAGATACCGTAGCAAAATTTCTCTTTACGGTATTCGAAGTTGTTTTCAGTGGTGGAGACGTAGTTTTCAGGAGCTGAAAACTAATGATCGGGAGCGGAAAAGTAACTTTCAGCCCCTGAACATAAGTCGATGTCCTATCATCAGTATGTTTGTAACGGCTTCGAGAGGGGCTCGGACCGGTTTTCCGATGTTTATTTGCAGTGTTTGTATTGCAAGGTGTTGTGCATCTGTGGATTGACGTTCCGGATGCATTGTATCTGCGACACGTCATGTGAGCTTCGAGATGACCTGAAATACCGATAAATTGTGATTGTCTCTTTTGTTGCTCTGATATACCTTTGCAAAAAACAGATTTATGAGAAAGCGAATCATGATACTACCACGAGAATACAGAGTGACGCACTGTCCGATATCCGAGGGCAGTGCGTCACTCTTTTGTGAACGGAAGCGATCCGCATTCGTTTTTATAGGGAAAGCTTGATATACCATAGATACTATATGCAGGTACCGAAAGATAACATCAGAAGGCGTATTCTCTCCGTAGCTCGGCAGGAGTTCATACGGAGAGGAGTCAAGGGTACTTCTGTACAGTGTATCGCTCGTCTCTCGGGAATTGCCGTGGGAAATGTGTACAACTATTTCCACAGTAAGAGCGAAATATACGTAGAAGTACTGACACCACTGCTACACGAGCTGGAGCTCTATCTCAAGCAAGAGCAGTCGGAAGAGTATCAGACCGTGGACTTTTTCTACTCCGATACTTACAGCAATCCGATAATCGAGAGGATGCTAAGCATTGTCAAACGGTACAGAGCGGAATTTAAGCTCCTCATGTTTGAGTCTGCCGGTACGCCTTTGGAGAACTTCTTTGACCAGTATGCGGAAGCTCAGGCACAGTTGAGCTATGAATACCTTATGACGATGAAGGAAAAGTATCCGCAGATCCATAGCGAGATCTCTCCGCTATTCGTAAAAGCCAACTATGCCTTCTGGCTCTATGTGCTGAAGATGATAATCCGGGATGATGAGATATCCGAAGGAGAAGTGCAGGCTTTACTATCTGACTTTATACACTACGGTAGAGGGGGATGGAAAAGTATCTTGAATATCTGACGACGTATGCGACCCTTACTATATCGGATGGAGGAAATTTACCAAGATTATGGTATTGTGTAAAGACAACGAAGGGGATACCTTTGTGCAAAATAACAAATGTTATGGCAAGTAGATGTATATCATTCATGCGCCATTCTATGGCAGTTTACCTATGTCGCACCGTCCTTGATCGAGGATGGTGCGCTTCTTTTCGTGAATAGATCCCGATGAGATTCATTATTGTACCTCTTAATCATAAATAGACTGTTGAGATATGTTCAAAACTCTCCGTAAAATTGCTGCTTACATGGGCGGACGCAAGGCAATGCTCCCTTGGTCCTTGGGACTGTCGGCACTTAATGGATTACTGGCCCTTGTCCCTTTTGTCCTGATATGGTTTATAGCTAAGACGATACTTACAACCGCAGGAGACTTGTCGGATACTCCGGTATGGGAGTATGCCATTGCTGCTGTGTGTATCGCTATTGCCAATGTCCTTTTCTATTTCGTGTCACTCATGCTATCGCATCTTGCGGCATTTCGTGTGGAAATAAACCTAAGGTGTATGGCAATGTCTCGTCTTATGCAAGCTCCGTTGGGCTTCTTCGACCGACAGGATACCGGTTGGATGCGAAAGATAATAGACGAAGACTCTGCTTCAACGCATACTTTCGTGGCACATATCCTACCGGATCTGTCGGCGTCCATACTTTCGCCTGTCGGCGTTCTTGTACTTTTATTTGTCATCGACTGGCAGTTGGGGTTGGCTTCTCTGTGTCCTGTCATCGGAGTATTCGGAATTATGGCGAGAATGTCTGCACCGGAGTACACGAGGTTCCAGAAGGACTACCTCGACGCTCAGGAACGGATGAGTAGTGAGGCCGTAGAATATGTGAGAGGGATCCCGGTAGTGAAGGTCTTTCAACAGACAATCTTCTCGTTCAAGGCCTTTCATGACAGTATCGTTTCGTATAGAGACTTGGTAACGAAGTACACCTTGAACTGGTGTGCTCCGATGTCGGCTTATCTGATGGTCATCAATAGTTTTGCCTTTGTCCTTGTACCTGTCGCTATTTTACTCATCGGGCACTTGGGCGATACGGCTACGATACTTGCCAATTTGGTGCTCTTCATCCTCATCACACCGATTATCTCTGTCAATATAATGAAGATTATGTACTTGAATCATAACTTATTCCTGGCGAATGAAGCGATAACGAGGATAGAGACTCTGTCTACTGTCTCGCCTCTGGGTAGTAAGGAGACTAGTGTTGTGATAGATAAGTATGATATCCGGTTCGATAAGGTTTCGTTTCGCTATGGGGATGCAGTGCGGGATGCTGTGGAAGATGTGTCGTTCTCTATCCCACAAGGAAGTGTCTTTGCTCTGGTCGGACCTTCGGGCGGAGGGAAGACGACCATCGCGCGACTCATACCTCGCTTTTGGGATGTGCGCAGCGGTAGCGTGCGTATCGGGGGTGTGGATGTCAGAGATATAGATAAACGGGAACTGATGTCCAAGATCGCGTTTGTCTTTCAACGCAGTCGCCTCTTCAAGAGATCGCTATTGGACAATATCCGCTATGGGACTCCTGATGCAACTTTGGAGGATGTGTGGAGAGCCATTGACCTATCTTGCAGTAGAGAGATTATAGAACGTCTGCCGCACGGGCTCGATACCGTGATCGGTAGCGACGGCACTTATCTCTCAGGAGGTGAGCAACAACGTATCGTCCTGGCACGTGCAATCCTCAAGGATGCCCCCATAGTGGTGCTTGATGAAGCGACCGCTTTTGCAGATCCTGAGAATGAACACCTGATCCGTCAGGGACTCTTGCACCTTATGAAGGGGAAGACTGTCTTGATGATTGCCCATAGGCTTACGACGATAAAGGATGCCGACCGTATTCTTGTTGTGGAGGACGGGCGTATTGTAGAGGAAGGGCAGCACGACGACTTGCTTGCCCTTGAAGGCATCTACCGCAAGATGTGGTATGAGTATCAGCAATCTATTATTTGGCGAATATAATCTATCACTTATCAGACTAAGATATCATGATCAAATACTTCCAATCACGCTTTGCCCTCTCTGAAGCGGGGGCACGTTCACTTAGGAGAGGGATACTGCTCTCTACGTTGCTTAACATCGTATTGATGCTACCATTCGTCTATGTATTTCACTTCCTGACTCCGTACTTGGATACAGGTGGAGATACACGATCGCTATGGTTTTATGTACTGCTTGGTATTGTTTGTATGGCAGTGATACTTCTCGTTGCCCGTTGGCAGTACAACAGTGTCTATACAAAGATATATACCGAGAGTGCTTCTCGCCGTATCGTCTTGGCGGAGAAGCTACGCAAGCTCCCACTGGCTTTCTTTGGGGAGAAGAACTTGTCCGACCTCACCTCTACAATTATGGAGGACTGTTCGCAGATCGAACAGATCTTCTCACACTCCGTTCCCCAGCTCTTTGCATCGGTGCTTAGCGTCTTCCTGATTGCCATAGGGTTATTCTTTTACAACTGGGAGCTATCCCTTGCACTCTTCTGGGTCGTACCTCTTGCTCTGGTTGTGCTGTTGTATGCACGGCTGAAGTTCAGTGAGGCATTCAAGTCTCTGTATCATGTCAAGCGAAGGATCACCGAACAGATACAGGAAGGTCTGGAATGTGTCCAAGAGATAAGGGCTTATAATGGTGAAGAGGCATATGAACGCAGCTTCGACGATAACCTTCGGAATTACGAAAAGCTCCTTACTAAAGATGAATTGATGGTAGGGGTCTTCATCAATCTATCCTATACGCTCCTCAAGTTGGGGTTAGCTACGGTCATCATCGTTGGGGCAGGGTTGCTTATGGAGGGGGAGATCTCCACGTTCGACTACTTGGTTTTCCTTATGGTCTCTGCGACGGTCTACAACCCTATCCAGGAGGTGTTCAATAATATCACCCTGCTGACTTACCTCGATGTGCGTATCGACAGGATGAAAGAGATGGATGCTATGCCGGTCCAAAGTGGATCGACAGACGAAGAGATTACGAACTTCGATATAGAGTTCAAGAACGTAGACTTTGCTTATAAGGCAGATAAGCAGGTCTTGAAGGGGGTCTCCTTTGTCGCTCGGCAGGGTGAAGTCACAGCTCTTGTCGGACCATCGGGAGGAGGGAAGAGTACGACAGCCAAGCTCGCTGCGCGCTTCTGGGATATAGATGGCGGACAGATCACCATTGGTGGTAAGGACATTTCTAAGATTGATCCCGAGACATTGCTCAAGCACTATGCTATCGTCTTCCAGGATGTGATGCTCTTCAACTGTTCGGTAACGGATAATATCCGTGTCGGGAAACGGGATGCCACGGACGAAGAGGTATATCGGGTAGCCCGGTTGGCACAATGCGATGACTTCGTGAGTCGGATGCCTCACGGGTATGATACAGTGATAGGGGAGAACGGTCTGGCTCTTTCGGGAGGCGAACGCCAACGTATCTCGATCGCCAGGGCACTCTTGAAAGACGCTCCGGTGATACTCCTCGATGAGGCTACCGCCAGCTTGGATGTGGAGAGCGAGACGAAGATACAGTCAGGGCTATCAGAGCTTGTGAAGAATAAGACTGTCATCATCATCGCTCACCGTATGCGTACCATCCGCAATGCAAGTCAGGTCATTGTCCTCAAGGACGGGAAAGTCGCAGAGTGTGGTACTCCCGATGCTCTGATATCACAAGATGGTGAGTTTGCAAGGATGATAAACCTCCAGAAGATGTAATCCTGCGGTTGTAATGCCAGTGAGATTGCACAAATAGCCCGGATGGGCATCTATCCCATCGTGCAGTATCTTTGCGGTCATGTATCGATGAAGGGAGCTCCTCGTCCCGTAAGGATCTTTCTCTTTGCCGCATAGAAAGGGGTTTTCAGTTGCGGAAAAGTAATATCCAGGGGCTGAAACCTAATAATCGGGGGTGGGAAAGTAACTTTCAGCCCCCGAACATAAGTCGGAGTCCTGTCGTTCACAAGTTTGTTACGGCATTGAAGAGCTTTTGCTACGGGACATTATATCCCCCGTTCGAGGATAGAAAGCAAAAGGGTCTGTACCAAGCCTTTGGTACAGACCCTTATCTGTTTTGAGCGATCCGGATGTGCTTACGGGTACATCCGGATCTTGTCTGTCGAGGGTCTCCGGATGGAGTGTGTCACTCATCGGGAGGAAGGAGCTGGTCGAGTACGAGAGTCTCCCCGTCCCATACGGCATAGCTGAAGAAGGAGATCCAGTCTCCGAGTATCACTATCCGACTATCTCGGGTGAGCATAAGGTCAAGCATGATGTGGCGATGCCCGAAGATGAAGAAGTTGATCGCTTCTTCGGAGTACTCATTGAGGTACTTGCGGGCGTACTGTACGAGGTATTCATGCTGCTCTCCCAGGTATTCGCGTTCGCAGTAGCGTTCGCTGCCTTGCTTTAGCCCCTTCTTTCGGCTGGCAAGTGACCATGCGTGTGCGAAGCCTACCGACCATCTCGGATGTATGGCTGCATACAGTCGCTGGCAGAGTCGGGAGTGGAATATCTTTCGGACCAGTCGGAAGGAGCGTTTCCTGTGGTCGAACTCATCGCCGTGTGCTACAAAAAATCGCTTGCCGTCGTACTCGAAGACTTGGGGCTTCTGGTGTATCTTGGCACCGACTTCGCTCTCCAGATAGTCGAATATCCATACATCGTGATTGCCTGTAAAGATATGTACCTCGACTCCTGTATCGACCAGCTCCGCAAGTGCCCCCAAGAAGCGAACAAAGCCTTTGGGCACTACATACTTGTACTCGAACCAGTAGTCGAATACGTCCCCGACAAGCATAACGGCACGTGCGTCCTCTCGGATGCTCCGTAGCCAAGAGACAAGCCGTCTCTCTACTGCCCCCGGGTCTTGATGATAGCGAGATCCCAAGTGCATATCGGATGCAAAGTAAATACGTCTGCGGTCCGTCCCCTCCGTGCCCTGTATCATTCGGGTCATAGGAATCCGAGTTCGAGCTTTGCTTCCTCGCTCATCATGTCGCGATGCCACTCAGGTTCGAAGGTGAGTTTCACGTCAACCTCGGTGACGCTTTTGACTGCTTCCACTTTCATCTTTACATCTTCGACGATGAAGTCCGCAGCGGGACAATTGGGTGCAGTGAGTGTCATCGTCACGACTACCTTACCATCGCCCTGCACGTCTACATCGTAGATGAGTCCGAGGTCGTAAACATTGACCGGGATTTCCGGATCGTAGACCGTCTTTAGCATCCTGACGATCTCTTCTTCTACCTGAAGGAAGTTGTTGGGTTCCATCTTTGTCTTTGTTGCTATTGCTTTAGTTGGATGTCGTAGGCTTGATAAGTCCGAGGTGTTCCATAGCCTTTTGCATGATCCTATCCTTAGCAGCGGGCTGCTCGTAGTAACTTTCGTTCGCTTGGTATATATCGGGATCGATGCCCTGCTCTACACTTACTTTATTGAGATCGAAGCTGCGCACGGCAGAGTACCGTACCCTCCATCCGTTGGGTAGCTCGGAGACCGCCGGCATACCGCCACCTCCTCCCGAAGGGAGCCCTATGCGGGTGACGTTCGTTGCTACTCTTACCTTATAAAGAAAGTCGTTCGCTGCGCTGTAACACCCACGATCTTGAAGGATGACTACGGGCTTGTCGGTCCATCTTGCCTCTTCGTTGGGCGTGATGTATTGGGGGGTAAGCTCCGAGAAATCCTTACGTCCGGGACCTGTCTTATACTGAGTGTAGCCGACCAACTGCTTCTTGTCGATAAAGTAAGAGACGAGTTTGTCTGCGTTGTCCACAAGTCCCCCGCCATTACCGCGAATGTCGAGGATAAGTGCACGACACTTGGCATAGTTCATAAGGTCGAAGAAGAACTTCATATCGCCTATCGAGTTGGAGAAGCTGGGATAGGAGATGTATCCCACCGGATTCTCTTTGTCTCCCTCAACGGCAATGAGGCTGAACTTCATACCTCCGGAAGAGAAATAGTTCTGCCCGAGATAGTACTTGTCGCGGATGTAGATATTGTTGCCTTCCGTAGGATCGCCCATCCAGTCGTGGTATCGCCCGCTGTTGAACGAGGATACGAGATTGACGTGTCCGTCCTTGAGCTGGCGCAGCATCGCATTCATGTTGTTGAAGAACAGGAGATCGTTGAGCTTCCCTTTATTATCGGCAAGCCACTTGGCGTAGACTCTGTACTCCTGATCCCAGTCTACCTCTTTCTCGTCAAGGAAACAGTATCGCTCGTTGATGATAGTCCAAAGGGCTTTGAAGTTGGCTTCGTAGTCTTTATTCACCGGTGTCTCTTTGACACAACCGGTAAGAGTAGTGAGAAGAAGCAATAGGATGCTTGTATGGAGATATTTCTTCATGATTCAAAAACCGATTTATTGGTGATACATATTGCGAACAAAGGATGAGCGCATACTCTTACCGCCACCGAGTCTGACCGAATCGAACGACCATCCGAGCAGCAACGAGAGATGGCTCTTTCGGTATTCGAGGCGATTGAGATCCTCGGAATTGTATCTGTGTTCGATACCGAAGGTGAAGGTGAAATGGCGTATGGGGAGATCGACTACTGCTCTCTGGTGGAACGAAAACCTATTGCCCGGATGGGTCATATAGAGCTTGATGCCTTGTTTGTTCTCTTCCGAGACGTAGTCGTAGTAGGACTGTCCATATTCGGGACTGAAGGTGAGGTGAAGAAGTGAGGCTTGTGCTGAGTACCCCATTACGATGGGATAACCGCAGAGTGAGAGTCTGTATGTCCCTCTTACCATAGCATCGAGCCCGGTAGATGCCTTGAGGGTGAAGACGTTATTGGTGTTGGACAGTTTTAGGTTACCACGTCCGGAGATATTGTATAGCCCTCCGACATTGACCCTTAGGCCTCCCCGGTCGTAGACTCTCCATAGAGGACCGGTAGAGTAGTCAACTCCGAAGTGATAGATAAGTGCATAGTTGGCAGGATTACGCAGTAGGCCAAACTCCCCTTCCAGCTCACTGTATCTGTGATATCCCCTTCGGCTCGCATGATCTGTAAGTGCTTTGATCTGGAGATCCCTACCTGCATGCACTATGGGACTGAGATAAGTGTCAAGAAGAGCCCCATGACCGATACCAAGCAATACCTTATTGTGAGTAGTATAAAGTAAAGAGTCGTAGACCCATGGTGTTCCCTTGAGATATGCTACCGCTTTTCTGCCTATGCTAGGCCTGCTTTCTGATTGCGCAGCAACGCTCTGTGCGAGGAAAAGTATGGCAATAAGCATCATAACTGATGCTACTTTCTGTCGAAATATCTGTATCATCATTCGGTTGTGTTTGTATCGTTTTCGTCTTCAACGTCAAATCTCAGACGCTGTTGTCCTGTAGCTTCCTCTATAAGGCGGTATGTCTCTTCCAGATCGTTGTCGATATCGACGCTTTCAGGATTGACACTTGTTAATTCCTCTTCCGCATCGGAAGCGGAATTGTCTTCGGTATGGGCAAACCTTGGTTCGAGCTCCTCCACTTCTTCTATCTTACCTTTGCCGAGCTTGCGCCCTTTGGCTTTGATTGTACGTGCTGGAGTGAACTCGTCTGCATCTATTATGGTAGGTTGGCCTTTCTTATCGGGAACCTCAAATCTCGGTAATCCGTTATCGCTAAGAGCTATCAATTCGTTCCCGGATTCAATAAGCATATTGTCTCTTTTACCGTCTTCGATGGTGAAGCGTTTGAGATAAGTCGTGTCTTGCTCCTTGTCCCAATAGATTAGGGTCCATACTTTGCCCGCGACATACTTCTCGATCATCAGTATGTCTCTCTCGAAGTGATTGGTCTCAGCAAAGGTTGTGGTATAGCAATCTCCGCTACGCAGTATGACGAGGATACGGTCATCACCCAGGAACTCTCCGAGGAAATCCCCGCGTTCGTCGTAGTTGATGCGGTTAACATCCGGATCAAACCAAACCATCCGTCCCCCAAGAGTGGAGACTCCTTTCTGCTTTAGTGCAACTTTGTATATCTCTCCTTTGGTGAGAATATTGCCTCGTACGGCTTTCCCTTTGATAAGGACTTCCGAAAAGTCCTTGTCAAAGACGAGTTGTTTCTGCCTCGCTTTGGGTTTGAGTACCACTTTTACTGTCTCAGCCTCCCCATTGGGATTGGCTGAGAGGTACAGTATCTTGGTGCCTGTAGTCCCCATTGTGGTATCATAGGTCTTGTCCCTCAGTACTCCGGTTACGTTAAAACGCTTGATGTAATTGATTCCGCTCTTACCATCTCGGTAGATAAGATTATATATGGTACGCTCATCGTTGCGGACAAATCGGGCCACATGGACGATGTCTTTACCTACGAATGCCTTCTCCGCCACCTTGATGATAGAGTAAGTCCCGTTTTTTAGGAATACTATTGCCTCATCTATTGTCGAAACGTTGCAGACAAATTCATCCTTCTTAAGTGAAGTTCCTATGAATCCTTCTGCACGATTTACATAGAGACGTTCGTTCGTTTCGACAACTTTTACCGCTTCGATAGAGTCGAAGTTCTGTATCTTGGTGCGTCTCGGGTAGAGATGTCCGTACTCTTTGAGTAGTCCTTTGTACCAAGATATGGTGTACTTCCGGAGGTTGTTCAGGTTTGTTCGCACCTTATCCATCTCTCCTTCGAGGCTCTCGATAAGGAGTTTGCTTTTCTCTTCATTGAACTTCAGGATACGTGCCATACGTATTTCGAGGAGTTGTTTCAGGTCTTCGTCGGTTACAGGACGGATCAAATCCTCAAGCACTTCCGAAAGTCGCTTACGAATATGCAAAAGGGCTACGACAATGTCCGGGGCTTGTTCAAACTCCTTATCCTTATATATCCTAAGTGTAATGAAAAGTTGTTCGAGAGAGACTGCTAAGTGTCGTTCTTGGAGTTCCTGAAGTTGTATCTCCAGTTCCCTACGGAGGTAATCCATTGTCCGCTCGCAGTTATCTTTGAGTACGTCGCTTACCGATAGGAAATGGGGTTTGTCATCCTTGATGACGCAACAATTCGGTGAGATGCTTATCTCACAGTCCGTAAAAGCATACAATGCATCTATGGTCTTGTCGCTCGATGCTCCCGGAGCGAGTTGGATCTCTATATTGGCACGTTCGGCAGTCTTATCGTCTACTTTCTTTATTTTGATGCTACCTTTCTCGTTGGCTTTAAGGATGGAGTCAATGAGAGAAGAGGTTGTACGTGAGAACGGCAGCTCATCTATTACGAGAGTTCTATTGTCCTTTTTGACTATGTTTGCTCTTACTTTGACAGATCCTCCCCGTTCCCCATCATTGTATCGAGAGACATCTATGAGACCTCCGGTGATAAAGTCCGGATAGAGAGTAAAGGATTCTCCCTTCAGGTAGGCGACGGATGCTTCGAGAAGTTCGGTTACATTGTGAGGAAGTATCTTAGAGGATAGTCCCACAGCTATACCTTCTGCGCCTTGGGCTAGGAGTAGAGGGAACTTTACTGGTAGATGCACCGGCTCCAGATTGGCACCATCGTACGAAGGTTTATACTCCGTTATTTTATGGCTAAATAGAACTTTCTTGGCAAATGGTAGTAAGCGCGCTTCAATATAACGTGCCGCTGCAGCACCATCTCCCGTAAGGATATTACCCCAGTTCCCTTGACAGTCGATGAGTAAGTCCTTTTGTCCTATCTGTACTAAGGCATCTCCGATGCTTGCGTCCCCATGAGGGTGCAACTGCATCGTATGTCCTACGATGTTCGCTACCTTAATGAGGCGGTCATCCATACGTGACATCGTGTAGAGGATGCGCCTCTGTACCGGCTTGAGACCGTCTATGATATGAGGTACAGCACGTTCGAGTATGACATAGGAGGCATAGGATAGAAACCACGACTTATACATCCCCGTGAGGATATAGCTATGGTTGGTGTCTCGTTCCTGCTCCATCTCCTGTGTCGGACCGGTAGCGGGCATATCTTGATCAGGCTGGTATGTCATATCTTCGTCATCTCTCAGAATCTAACGTAAGAAAAAGCAAGAAGCCTCCCCTCCGAGACTCACAAAGGGTGTGAGACGGGTCAGGAGAGGCTTCCGTGTTCTCTGCTAAAACTTGGAGCGGTAGGCGGGGTTCGAACCCGTGACCTTCGGCTTGGGAAGCCGACGCTCTACCAACTGAGCTACTACCGCACTTATTACTCGACACAAAGGTACTTGTTTTTTCTCTAATATCACACAAGATAAACTATAATATTGATGAACATATATGCCGGGATTGCTGCAAAAAGGATGCTATCGATCCTATCCAGTATTCCCCCATGTCCAGGCAGGATGTTGCCGGAGTCTTTTACTCCGTATGTGCGTTTGATGTAGGATTCAAAGAGATCTCCCCATGTGGCGAATACGGCAACGAGGACGGCGAGGATCAGCCAGTTGAATAGAGAGGTCACTCCCGGATACGCATAATGGAAGATTGCGCCGCCGATGAGAGTGAATACTGTACCTCCGATGAACCCCTCGATGGTCTTCTTGGGTGAGATTCGCTCGAAGAGTTTGTGCTTTCCCAGCTTCGATCCCACCAGATATGCTCCGGTATCGTTGAGCCATACGAAGACGAAGATTGGGAGTAGCCAGAACGTCCTTGACGTACTCCCTGCAGTGCCGGTATTGATATCGGTGCACAGAAGCATCATCAATCCCAGTGGCAGGGCTATATAGATATGTCCGAAGAAAGCCATTGCGACTTCATATATAGGGCGTTCCCTGTTTCGATACATCTCGGCGATGAGGTAGAACATGTAGTATGCCGGGTAGGGTAGTATCAGTATCAGTAACTGACGGAACGGTATATCTTTCATCCCGCTTACGAAGATGATATAGAACAACAGCATCGTCATCAGGGCATGGACTATCTTTAGCATCAGACGTTTGCGGTTGATGCCTACGATGCTCTGGAACTCGAAGTTGGCCTGAGCCGCAAAGATGGCAAAGACAAACCCTACGATCATCACGGAGTTGGTCAGGATGCCGGACAGTACGATAGCGATGTAGACGGCCCCTGTTACGGTTCTTGCTAGTAGGTTTGAGGTTTTCATACGTTATATATATGTATCTTTTATTCGGTTACAAATCGGAAGTCCACGATCAAAGGGTTATGATCGCTACTCTTACGTCTCGTAGGCACTTCGGCTCTTATCGCTTCTATCTTTCCGTCGTAGAAGAGGTGATCGATCCTGAAGTAGAAGAACCTTTCGTTGTAGGTCGCACCTATCCCTGTCCCTTTCTCGGCAAAGGCATCTCTGTATCCGCCTCTTATCTTTCTGTAAGTAAAAGACATGGGTGTGTCATTCATATCTCCTGCCACTATGATATAGTCAGGGGAGGCCTCCTTTACCATCTGCGACACTTCGTTTTCCACTCGTTCGGCAGCAAAGGCCCGGGCAGCGAGCGGAGACCCCAAGCGATTGTGTATCTGTCCCAGTAGGGAGGGTAGCTCGCTTACTGCGGTATTGCGGAGTACGCCTGTGTAGTTTGCTTTCTCTTTTTTCGATAGCTTGTACGATTCCATGTGGTTATTGGCGATGAGAAGAGTCTTACCCTCCCGAAGGCGTATCAGGTAGATTACCGAGGCATTTCCCTGAGTAGGGTACTCCACTTGCCTTTTCTTTACTATCGGATACTTGGAAAGGAGTACGAGCCCTTGCGAATGATTGACATAGTCGAAGTGAGCATCTATGTGCGGATATGCTTTCCCGAACGCCTCCTTTAGCTTTCTGTTGTTTGTTTTTTCGTTTTGCGACATCACCGCTTCCTGCAAGCATACTACATCTGCATCGTACTCGAGCACCACCTCCTTTGCCGAGGGCGCGTTGGCACCCTTGACTTTGGCGAAGCTGCGGACGTTGTAGGTCAGCACCCTTAGCTCATGGGGTTCGGCGGGATTATCGGTGAAGTTGAGAGGGATGTACGTCTTTATGTAGCCGAAGGATAGTACGGTCATGACGGCATATATGGCAACATACTTCCATCTGCGCCGCAACAGATGTGTCAGGGCTATAAACGCAAATATCGGGAAGATGATGATAAATCCGAGATTAAGCAGTGCCGGGATCGAAGATATACGGGGGGAGATGTAGGGAGCCAGGATGGCTATCGAGTACAGAGCTAGAAGGAGGAGGTTGAGTATCAACTCTACCGTCCAGGTTGTGCGCTTGAATATGTTGTACTTCGAGGCTGTCATCTACTGCCTGTTATCTTCTTTGGGGTATTGTCTGTACACTGCCTTTTCTCTTCGTCCGTAAGGGAGTTGTAGCCGGAGGTGTTGATCTTTTGGACAATTTCCGGGTTAGGGTATGCTAATTTACTACTTTTCTTGCGAATTTTCCGCTTTCCCAACGACAACATCGCCCCTACAGCATAGCCCGAGAGGTGACAGTAGAACCCGTAGATATTGCTATGCGACAGCGTGAGACCGTCTGCAAGGATCAGGAGACCTATTACGACCAGTCCGATCACTATACTCCGAGAGCGGAGCAGACCCATTACGCTGTATGCGATCAAGGCAGAGACCCCTGCCGATGCTCCTGTGAGCGAGGCTTCGTTGCCTCCTTTGTATGCTGTGATACTCCCGAAAGTGAGTGCTCCGATAACGACTCCGGCGACGAATACTCCCCAGATTTCTCTTGAGGAGGTACGACTCTTCGAACCGAATATGATGACAAGCAGGATCAGAAGCCCCGTAACAAGGTGCCACACGGAGCGATGAACCCACGCATAGGTGACGATGTGCCAAGGCTCGGCTACGATCATCTCCCAAGTCCCATAGAGACAGAGTTGGCTGTCGTTTACGACAGACGAGCTTGTCAGTACGTAGACGAGTAGGAGGGAGATGGGGAGCAGGCACTTGACCCACATACTTCCCGCATCAGTCGTATCGCCTTGCGCCATACTTCTTTTTCCACCAGAGGATCAGTATGAAGCCGAAGAGCATACCGCCGAGATGGGCGAAGTGCGCCACACTATCGCCTGCTCTATTGGCTATCCCTGCAAGGAGTTCGATGACACCGTAGCCCATCACGACATACTTTGCCTTTACGGGAATGGGGATGAACATGATGAATAGAGGAATGTTGGGGAAGAGCATCCCGAAAGCAAGTAATATCCCGAAGATCGCACCGCTTGCTCCTATCGTCAGGAGCAGGTCGTGATACACGGGAGGTAGCTGAGGGATTGTGGTGAGTGTCCATACCACCTGCTGGACGATCCCTGCCCCTACGCCGGTAAATAGGTAGTAGAAGAGGAAACGTCTCGGTCCCCATGTCTGCTCAAGCAGGCCCCCGAACATGAAGAGGGCAAACATATTGAAGAAAAGGTGTCCAAACCCCGAAGTACTGTGCAGGAACATATAGGTGATGGGCTGGAATATGCGGAACGCATCTGCCGTGAAGTAGTGCAGCCCTGCCAGGTCGATGAGGTCTATCCCTATCCGTGGCAAGGCTATACTTGCCAGATAGACGATGACATTGATGATGATAAGATGTCTCGTGATCGGGGGAATTGATGAAGCAAATGAGCCGAAGCGATTATTCATGAAACGATGGTTGGGTATGAGTACTGTATACAAACTAACTGCATGGGTACAGCCATGCGTACACAAAAGTACTCATTTTCTTTCGTTCATATCGCTTTCCGTGAGTCGAGGGGGCTACTTTCCGGCAGCGGTCTGCCGCCCTTTTGTGTAGTCCGTATGGCGATGGCTTCAGGTCGGGAGCAGTAGCTATTTCGTAAAGATGCGGTATCGAAACTTATCTCTACCGTATCTAAAGTAGTTTTCCGCTCCTGAAGACTGCTTTCCCGCTGCGGAAAAGTAATAACCCGGGGCTGAAAACTAATGTCCCGGCGCAGAAAATCGGTTCACATCCGGAGGTCCTGAAGTTTATAACCGACCTATGTGTTTTTCCTACCGGAAGCAGTATGATCCTTCCCATAAAATATATACGAAAAGGGCACTGTATCTCAGTGGAGACACAGTACCCTTCGGTGGATCTCTTAGGGGGGAGATCGGTTAGCTTTTGCCTCCTCCGCCGTGCTTCAGTACCTTGGCATCGACGTAGAAGACGATCTCTTCGACGATATTGCTGCAATGATCCCCGATGCGTTCGAGCTTGCGGATCAGTAGCAGTAGCAGCAGCCCGCAGCGTATGTCGGAGGGGTTGGACTCCATGTGCTGGGTAAGGATGTCGATCGCTTCGTGATAGATGCGATTGACTCCCTCGTCCTTCGACAGGATCTTGCCGGCAATCTTTGTGTTTTCGCTCTCAAGGCTTACGAAGGTATCCGAGAGCATGCTCAGGAGAGTATCCATCATCTGTTCGAGGTGTAGCTTCTCCACTAGCGGAGTCGGTACACTCTTGCAGTCCTCTTCTATGACATGTCGTGCGATGCTGACCGCAAAGTCCCCGATGCGTTCGAGGGTATTGCTGATCTTGATAAGCGACAGCACCAGGCGGAGATCTATTGCCACAGGGCTGAAGAGCGCGATGTAGTTCTCCCCATCACTATCTATCTTGAGTTCGAAGGCGTCTACTCTCTTTTCACGGGCTACGACTTCGAGGGCTACCTCTACGTCATTGTTGAGGAGAGCTACCTTAGACTTTTCGAGCTGAGATATGACAAGTCTCCACATCTCTTTGACACTTTCTTTGAGTGCATGTAATTCTTGTTCGGTATGTTTCATATTGCTAAGACTTTATTCTGGGTAAATGTAGGATCAACCAAAGCGTCCTGTGATGTAGTTTTGTGTCTCGATCTTCTCCGGGCTTAGGAACATCTTCTTCGTATTGCTGTACTCTACCAGTTCGCCGAGCATAAAGAAGCCCGTATTATCACTGACACGAGCCGCCTGCTGCATGTTATGTGTCACGATGACGATGGTATAGTCCTCTTTGAGGATATGTATCAGTTCCTCGATTTTTGAGGTAGAAATGGGATCGAGCGCACTGGCAGGCTCATCCATAAGTAGTATAGAGGGAGACACCGCAAGCGCACGCGCTATGCAGAGGCGTTGCTGCTGACCGCCGGAGAGTTCGAACGCTGACTTCTTCAGCTTGTCTTTCACCTCGTCCCAGAGTGCGGCAGCCTTGAGAGACTCCTCGACACGCTGCTCGATGAAGTGCTTATCTCCCATGTCGTTTACTCGGAGACCGTAGGCGACATTTTCAAAGATCGACTTAGGGAAGGGGTTAGGCTTCTGGAAGACCATCCCGACCTTCTTACGGAGATCATCTACACGGACGTTCTTGTCATAGATATTTACCCCGTCGATGAGGCACTCGCCGGTGAGCTTGGTGTCGGGAATGAGGTCGTTCATACGGTTGAAGAGCCTTAGGAATGTAGACTTGCCGCATCCCGATGGTCCGATGAATGCGGTGACCGTCTTGGCTTCCATCTTCATATTGATCCCCTTTAGGGCGTGGAAGTTGCCGTAGTAAAAGTTAATGTCTTTTGCTTCTATCATTGTAGTATTTGACGTATCGTTAGTTGCTTTTTGTCTTCTTTTGGAGTCGTCTGCGTATAATCGTTGCGAGGAGATTCATACAAAGGACGATGGCTATAAGCACAAGGGCAGTACCGTAAGCTATCGGGCGCGAAGCCTCAATGTCGGTGCCGCTGGTGGCTATCACGTAGAGATGATAGGGGAGAGCCATGACCTGGTCGAAGATGCTCGAAGGGAGCTTGGGGAGGAAGTAGGCTGCAACAGTGAAGAGGATAGGTGCCGTCTCGCCAGAGACCCTGCCGATGGAGAGGATAAGCCCGGTAGTGATGTTGGGGAATGCTGCAGGGAGGACCACACGGAGCGTAGTCTGGAGCTTGCTCGCCCCGAGAGCGAGGCTGCCCGTGCGGTAGGATTGTGGTACGGCTTTCAGGGCCTCTTCGGTCGTACGTATGATAACCGGGAGGACGAGTAGCCCGAGAGTCATCGAGCCCGCTATGATAGAGTCGCCGAAGCCAAGGGTATTGACAAAGAGTGCCATACCGAAGAGCCCGAAGACTATCGAGGGGATGCTGCTGAGATTATTGGTCATCACACGGATAAACTTCACTATCGCTCCATTGCCTGCGTATTCATTCGTGTAGATGGCAGACATAACGCCAAGGGGAAATGCGCATATCACGCTGCCGATGATCAGACATAGTGTCCCCACGATCGCAGGAAAGATACCGCCGGACGTCATCCCTTCGGTGGGAGATGTCGTAAGGAACTCCCAGTTTATCACTCCTGCACCATTATATATAATGAAAGCCAGGATCCAAATCAGTATCCCTACGACGAGAAGACCGAGCAAGCGGAGCAGGGTGAACGCAATCTTTTGAGTACTTTTCTTATTCATCACATTTCTTTCTTGTGTTGCTTCTTGGAGATGATCTCGCTTACGATGCTGACTCCCATAGTAAAGACGAAGAGGATACAGCCAAGGACGAAGAGGGATTGATAGTGAGCTCCGCCGGCAGGTGCCTCACCGAGCTCGGCAGCTATCGTTGCCGGGATCGTACGTACCGGGTCAAAGAGTGAGTGAGGCATGATTGCCGCATTCCCCGTGACCATAAGTACCGCCATCGTTTCTCCAATAGCCCGACCGATCCCTAGTACCACGGAGGCCGATATACCCGAAGCGGAGTAGGGGATGACTACCTTATATATTGTCTGCCATTGGCTTGCTCCGAGAGAGAGACTCGCTTCTCTCATTGCTCGAGGGGTATTGCTCATAGCATCTTCTGCGACAGTGATGATCGTAGGTAGTGCCATGATGGCGAGGATAAGGCTACCCGTGAGGGCTGTCTCCCCGACATCGAGACCGAATGTTCGCTGAACGATGGGTACTAGAACTACAAGTCCGAAGAACCCGTACACGACGGAGGGGATGCCGGCTAGGAGTTCGATCATCGGTTTCATCACTTGTTTGACTCGGGCTCCCGCAAGTTCTAAGAGATAGATAGCCACACCGAGACCCAAAGGTAAGGCAATGACTATGGCAACAAGGCTGACGAGGAGCGTGCCGAGGATAAGGGGAAGCATCCCGAATAGGGGAGAGGGTGTCGAAGTAGGCAGCCACTCTCTCCCTCCGAATAGGTCGGTGATGCCGATGTTTGGTATAGAGAGCGTCTTTACTCCCTGAAATCCCTTTGGGGCGTACCGCTCCGGCAGATAGGCAATTATATTTGGAGACGCGACGATTTGCTCTGCCAGCTTCTGAGGTAATAACTCATAGTCATTGCCAAACTCCTCTTCGGGGTAGAGATTGAATATCTCTTCAAAACGAAAGACCGTAATCTCTCCACTGCGACCACCGACCTCGCTCCAGTCGGTTATATTATGGTCGAAGATCTCTTTTATCTCCATTGGAGAGAGTTTATCTACATCGTTCTCTACGTTTAGGTATATCCCATAACCCTTTTCAACGGACGGAGCTGAGAATATTCCCAGCCCTTCCTTGAAAAGAAATATAGTGATCAGCAGTATGGCTATACTCGTGGCAGCTCCACTTACGGTGAAGATCCCTTCGACAAGCCTTTCAGCTATTTTTCTTATTCGTTTCATAACTCATCTGAAAGTGCATTACTTCACCGGGATGAACCCAACTTCAGATACAATCTTCTGACCTTCGGGAGAGAGGACAAACGTCATGAACGAAGATACTTTGCTTTCGTCTTTTGTCTCGTAGTAATAGTAGAGCGGACGCACTACGGGATAAGTCTTGTCCTTTGCCGATCCTACCGAAGGGGCTGTATAAGTCTTCCCTCCATTGTAAGAGATCTGTATGCTCTTTATCTCCTTATTGAGGTAAGCAAGACCGATATATCCGATGCCTCCCTTTGTCTGGCTGATAGACTGAACTATGGCTCCTGTCGCCGGAAGGCTCATAATTCCGCTGACATAGTTCTTGTTTTTGAGCACACTTTCTTTGAAAAACTCGTAAGTCCCTGAGGAGGTCTCACGAGAGTATGGTATGATCTTCATGTCATCGCCACCTACCTCTTTCCAGTTTTTGATACGACCGGTGAAGATCCCTTCGAGCTGTTCTCTGGTGAGTTGAGACACTTTGTTTTTCGGATGTACGATAACTGCGAGGGCATCGTATGCGATGATGACTTCTTTGGCACGCTTGCCGCCCTCTTGGAGTTTCTGACGCTCGTCAAACTTTATCTTTCTCGAGGCTTGTGCGATCTCGGTTGTCCCTGTGAGGAGAGCCGATATCCCGACTCCTGTCCCCCCACCGGTTACACTTACTGTACTACCGGAGTTTTTCTTCATGTATTGCTCTGCAAACTTCTGCGATAGGGGCAGTACTGTGTCAGATCCTTTGATCCTCTGTGCATTTACACTGAGTGAGATCGATACGAGTACGATGGATGCAAGTAAAGTCTTCTTCATAAGTTCTTCTTGTGAGTGTTGTTGGAGTTATTATAAACCTATATCTTACACTGCAAAAGTATATCCGCCGGGTTACACTGATAAGTCGTTTCTGTTACATTTCGGTTACAATTTTCGTTATGATTGCTTTTTGAGATAGAAAAAGATACGGCAACCCCCATGAGGTTGCCGTATCTTTTCAGTTGTTTTTCAGGATCCTTAGAACTTATATTGCAGACGGAGGGTAAAGACATTATCCTTAAGGTCACTTGTATATCCCGATAGGTTTTGGCTCTTTTCGTTTTGGACCAACTCATAGTACCCTTGGAGACGAAGGGCGGAAGAGATATTCCATAGGAGCCCTACCCCATACGTCGTGTAGTTTATATCGCCTGCGCCCGTAGAGCCCTGCCCGAGGTCGCTTCCTGCCACCTGAGTATTCGGGTCGTACGTATCTACCTTGAGTACGGCAGAGAGGGGTAGGGAGCCGAGGTCTTGTACGAGCATGACGTACCACCCACTGAATGGACGTATGTACGTGTCCGCAACGGTGAGGGACGAAGCATTGGGACTCTTGCTGTTGCCTTTCACTCCCGGCTGTTGGCCCCATAGGTACTCGGCTCTGAGATGCGTCATCCCGAGGTCGGAAATCACGGCAAGGCGACCTTCGAGACCGAAGTATTCACGCTTGGCGAACCTACCGATGTTGTCGCTACTACTGTCAAGTATAAACTCTTTACCCTGCATCTTGTATACATTCGCCGTGCCCTGATACACTCCTCCATTGTAATATGATACGCCGATTGCCCCTTTGATGTTGTCGGATAACAGACCTTCGGCACTCAGGCGACCTATGAAGTCCTTGTGGCTGTCTGTCTCACGCTTGATGCCGTTCCCGGCAAAGAGGCCTGCCTGGAGGGTAAGGAAGCTGAGTTGTGACGTTTTTGCTGCTCTCAGGGTCACCATCGCCCCGAGGTCACGCTCGTCCGGAAAGAGGGTGTTGAATAGTAACGAACGCTCCGGACTCTCCCTCCGTGATGACGAGTAACCTATCTCGTACCCGAAAGGTCTGTCGAATATACCTGCCTGGATGCTGCTCTGTCCCAAGCTCGATAAGCCAAGGGCGAGGTAGGCATCCTTGAAGTTTACGCCCTTCTCGGTGATGTCGAGCTGAAAGACCGATGATAGTCCCCCTGAGCCGTATGCAAACTTGATCCTCCCGCGTCGTATACCTATCCTGTTGAATGCGCCCTCGTCTTTGTACTGACCTGCACCGACACGTAGCGATGCATCCTCCTGGCCCCACTGCGCTTGGGTTTGGATATATCCTGAGACTTTGAGTTTCTTGCTGTCCTCTACCGACTTACGTAGTTCTTCTATCTGGGATTCCATCTCCTTTATCCCATCCTCTTGTGCGTATAAGGGGGAAGTGGCGGCAAGCATTCCGAGTGCTAAGACAATTTCTTTCATACTTAAAGTTATCGTTAGTTGGTTAATTACACCGACAAAAGTAAAACCATCTTGTTACGAGATTGTTTCAAAACGGTATCAATATCGTTAATAAGCCCTCCGAAGCTCTATTGCCGCACCGTAGACTTGACTGAGAGTAATCGCAGTGATCCCGTTGGGACAATGGTAAGTATCGTACCTAAACTTATCGCTTACCGTACCGGAAGTGGTTTTCAGGGGCTGAAAACGAATTTCCTGGAGCGGAAAACTAATAATCAGGGGCTGAGAACCAATTTTCAGGTGCAGAACATAACTTCAGATCCCGACGTACGGGAGTTTGTGTCTCGTTCGGAGGAAGTTGGTGCCCTACTTATGACCCGGAGGGAATTGGATTTTTCAGTCCGAATAATCAGTGGGTTATCTATTGTCTTTGTATCTTTGTCGTCGGATTAGGTAAAAAAGTTGAATGTACTAACCATATTATCATATCACAATGAGCCATTACCTCAGTGCAGACACCCGAAAGGTCACGACAGCTCGTCTGCTTGAAATGAAACAGAAAGGAGAGAAGATCTCCATGATCACGGCATACGACTACTCCATGGCACGCCTTGCCGATGCCTCGATGATGGATGTCATCCTCGTGGGGGATTCGGCAGCCAATGTGATGGCAGGCTATACGACGACCTTGCCTATCACACTTGACCAGATGATCTACCATGCTCAGTGCGTGATGCGTGGGGTCAAGAGGGCGTTCGTAGTGGTTGATCTGCCGTTCGGATCCTATCAAGGGAACTCGACCGAGGCATTGAAGTCTGCGGTACGTGTGATGAAAGAGACCGGCGCAGACTGTCTCAAGATGGAGGGAGGTGCGGAGATCGGAGACTCGGTAGAGCGAATACTGAGTGCCGGGATCCCTGTCATGGCACATCTTGGCCTGACCCCGCAGTCGATAAATAAGTTCGGATCATACAATGTAAGGGCAAAGGATGAAGCCGAGGCGGAGAAGCTCCTCCGAGATGCGCAGCTCCTTCAGAGCCTCGGATGCTGCTCTCTCGTCCTGGAGAAGATACCGGCGGCCCTCGGCAAGAGGGTAGCGGACTCCCTCACTATCCCTGTCATAGGTATAGGAGCCGGAGGGGATGTGGACGGACAAGTGCTTGTGATGCAGGATATGCTGGGGGTCACGGAGGGGTTCTCTCCCAAGTTCCTGCGCAGGTATGCCAACCTCTCCACGGTAATCACCGAAGCCCTCGGCGCATACATCGCCGATGTCAAAGAGGGACGTTTCCCTAACGAGACCGAGCAGTACTAACCCTCTTTGCCCTTGAGTACAATGATAGACTTCATAACACTATTCGACTACCTCGGCACATTCGCTTTTGCTGTCTCGGGGATACGGTTGGCGTCGAGCAAACAGATAGATCTCTTCGGTGCTTATGTCATAGGTTTGGCTACGGCGGTCGGAGGCGGTACGATCAGAGATCTCTTCCTCGGCGTGACTCCATTCTGGATGCATCAGCCATCATACCTTATCATTACCTTCATCTCCCTGATGTATGTGGCGATCTTCCGTAAGGTGGTGATACGCATGAGCCCTACGGTCTTCATCTTCGACGCCATAGGACTCGGACTTTTCGTCATCGTGGGGATGGACAAGGCGTTTTCGGCCGGTTATCCTGCCTGGGTTGCCATCATCATGGGTACGATCACAGGGTCGTTCGGAGGGCTAATCAGAGATATCTTCCTACGTGAGATACCGCTCATCTTCCGCAAGGACATCTACGCTTTGGCGTGTGTCTTCGGTGGAGCTATCTATGCCTTGCTGTACATCACCCCGCTCCCCAATGATATTGCTCAGATGATCTCTGCAGCCAGTGTCATACTTTGCCGTGTACTCTCCGTGAAGTTTAAGCTCAGTGTGCCCATCCTAAAAGGGGAGACGGAGCGATGAGTCCGCTTGCTTTTCCGAAAATGATATTATCTTTGTGACGATAAAAGTGCAAGGGAATGCGCATCAGTCCTTTCTCCTGCCCTATTTACTAACAAGAAACTAACGAAAACAATGAAAAAGATTATTCTTTCACTTGTAGTGCTGGTATCGACTTTGAGCTTTGCTAATGCACAAGAAATTTTCTCTAAAGGTACATCTGCACTCAATATCGGTGTAGGGATTGGTGGTACTCTTATAACAGATGGCTACTCTGTAGTAATACCTCCCCTCTCCGTTAGCTATGACTATGCAGTCGTAGATAACCTTATCGAGAACAACAATGGTAGTATCACTGTCGGAGGTTATCTGGGATATGCTTCGTCGAAGTACAAAGAGGCGAGCTACAATTATAGCCTTATCGGTGCTCGTGGTGCGTTCCACTACCAGTTTGTAAAGAAACTCGACACATACGTAGGCGCAATGTTGGCGATGAGTTACTCTTCATCGAGCGTTGCAGGTTCGACTACGAGAACAAGCGGTTTGGGTTGGAGCACATTCATTGGCGCACGATATATGTTCAGCGATAATATTGGAGCATTCGTCGAAGCCGGTTGGGGTGTGACAGCTCTCACGGCAGGTGTGACATTCCGCTACTAAGTCGCAGTCACTAAGTAAGGATAAAAACAGATAAGGGTCCGGTCGCTTCGGCGATCGGACCCTTACTCTTTTTGTCATCTTAGCGGTTTCGATTACTTTTTCTTTATGATCTCCGTGCGGTGTACTTCGGTATAGTCTTGCACGCTTTTTATATGACGGAGATACTCGATGGTAGCCTCTGCCGAGGTCCGATAGAGCGAACGCCCACGCTCTTTGCCTTCAAACTTATAGACGGACGATATATAGCTGTTCATTGCTATGGAATAAGTGCGGGAAAGATCCAAAGGATTGCTCTGCTCATCCAGTAGCTCGATGTCCACCAACGCACCGGAAGGCTCGACCGTATACCTTGAGTGCAGCCCCGAGACGTATAGAGGCGTATCCTTATCGAAACCATATGCCCACTTGAATAGGGAGAGGATCTCCTCTCCGGTGAGATCGAAGACAACCATTTCGTTACCGAATGGGTCCATCATGTACACATCTCGCACGGTGATTTTGCCTTTGGGCAGCTCGTCTACACGTACTCCTCCTGCATTTATGATGGCAAAGTCGCACTTGCTTTGGGCACGGAGGGCATCGACCATGAGGTAGCCCACCTCACGACGTGAGGAAAGCCCGGAGGGAAGGTCGGCGATCTCTTCTTTGAGTGCCGGGTTGTCATTGTACTTCTCCACCATCGTTCGGATGGCAGGTACGACACTTCCATTATCACGTACCGTCAGGAGCTTCATCTCTTTGCGTACCGTACCGTCAGGCCCTACGTCAAGGGTGATGAGGGAAGCGTACTTTAGTTTGCTATCAGCCTGAGTGATGAGCACGCCGTTGTGCTCCTGCTTTCTGGCGATGCGGGTGTGAGAGTGTCCGCCTATGATCAGATCGACAGCTCCGACCGGAAACTTCTTCGCCAGCTCCACATCGGACTCATACCCGAGGTGGTTTAGATAGATGAGGAGATCGCAACTGTCTTTGAGATGTAGGTACTGCAATGCCACATCGTATGGGTCGGCAAATCCCCATCCACGTACCTTGTCGGGGTGACTGTCCGGTATGCCGCCCGAATTGATGCTCAAGACCGAGACTACGCCCAGGGTCAGCCCGTTGGGCATTTTGATAAGTTTGTACGGCCTTATCGGGAACTCCCCGTCTGAGGGTGGGGTAAGGTTGGCGCAGATGAAGTCGAAGTCGGCTGCTCCGAGTAGGTACGAGAACTCCTTGTGTCCCGTATCGAACTCATGATTACCTACGGCAGAGAGGTCAAACTTCACGGCATTCATCAGCTCGATTATGGGTAGCCCTTTGGGGGAGTACTGGTCATTGACCGAGTTGCCTGTCTGATTGTCTCCGCCCGAGACGAGCAACATATCCGGATAGATCTGCCTGAGGCTGTCGGCAATGAACGCAAACCTTGGGAACTTGTCCACAGCAGCGTGTATATCATTTACCGCCAAGATGTGCACCGAACGGGTCTGAGGTGGCGTGGCTACGGTAGAGCGGTGTGCCCCGCAGCCCGACATAAGCAGCAAGAAGCAGATACAGACGAGGGTGCCTACGGTACCTTTCAGATCCTTCGACTGCTTGATGAACAGCCTTGCTCCCTTATTTAGTCTGCCGTCCGGCGAGATCCGATTGTAGTAAGCATCCGAAATGCGTGGTAAGGTCGTAGGGCACTCCATCCCATTGGCCGCAAAGTAGGCACGGACGGCATCGATAACCTTTGCCCCCTCCGGTACTATTACGCTTTGATTGTTTATTATGACTTCCATAACTGTTGTGTGGGATTTATAAATGAGCATTATTATACATAATCACCTCTTTTACAGAGTAAAGATAAAAATATCCACTTAAATATCAATGCTTATACGGGAGAAATTTTTAGATTCACGCCGTAAATGTTCAAAAAAGATTAAAGAGCTCGAGGTCGTTGTACGGGAATCATACCATTTATATACCGATGAGTCGAAAATGTAAGCCAGCCGTGCGTTCGGGCTGTGTGTAATCCGACTATCTTTCATTCGTCTCAGAAAGCTGCGAGGGTACCGTAAGGAAGTCTCTCTCTACCGCAACAAAAGTTGTAATCAGGAGCGGAAAACTGATGTTCAGGAGCTGATTTCTAATTTTCAGGGGCTGAAAAGTAATTTTCTACCCCTGAACATCAGTATATGCCTATTATCCGTATGTTTGTGACGGCTTTCTATCGATTTATTTCCGTGATGACTATCGGCCCGGGTCGAGATCTCTCAAAACAAATCCCGGAGGATGTGTGTTTATTATGCGAATGAATAGATATAAACAGTCATAAAATTCATAATAATACTTCTACTACTGCAATGAAATCTGATATTCAAATCGCAAGAGAGACGGAGCTAAAAGATATCCGTGAGATAGCACGAAGCATAGACATACCCGAGTCGGCTCTCAGACCGTACGGCAATTATATGGCTAAGGTAGACGCCAATCTCCTCAAAGAAAAGGGTAAGGAGGGTAAGCTCATCCTCGTCTCTGCGATCACGCCAACGAAAGCAGGTATCGGTAAGACCACTGTCTCGATAGGTCTTACTCTGGGACTCAACAAGATTGGTAAGAAGGCTATCGTAGCTCTTCGCGAACCTTCGCTCGGGCCTTGCTTCGGGATGAAGGGGGGCGCTGCCGGTGGCGGGTATGCTCAGGTGCTACCGATGGAGAAGATCAACTTGCACTTCACGGGAGACTTTCACGCAATCACTTCGGCCAACAATATGATCGCTGCCCTCCTGGATAACTATGCTTACCAGAACCGTAATAGTCCCGATGGTCTGAGTCGTATAGTATGGAAGCGTGTACTTGACGTCAACGACCGTAGCTTGCGCCATATCGTATCGGGACTCGGCGGGCTCAATAACGGTATCCCTGCCGAAGCAGGCTTCGACATCACGCCGGCCTCGGAGATCATGGCGATACTCTGTCTTGCCACCGATCTCGAGGATCTCCGCAGACGTATCGACAATATCCTCCTCGGGTACAAGAGAGATGGTGCCCCGTTTACCGTCCGTGACCTCGGTGTAGGGGGAGCTATCACCGTCCTTCTGATGGATGCCATCGACCCCAACCTGGTGCAGACCACGGAGGGTACGCCTGCGTTCATCCACGGAGGGCCTTTCGCCAACATCGCTCACGGATGTAACTCCGTCATCGCTACCAAGATGGCTCTCCGCTTCGGGGAGTACACGGTCACGGAAGCGGGCTTCGGTGCAGACTTGGGCGGAGAGAAGTTCTTCGACATCAAGTGCCGTCAGGCAGGATTACAGCCTGCGCTCACCGTACTTGTCGCTACTGCCCAAGCTCTCAAGATGCACGGCGGAGTAGGGGAAACGGACCTCAAGACCCCGGATGTGGGAGCCGTACGTCGTGGCTTCTGCAACATGGACAAGCATATCGAGAACCTGCGTAAGTTTGGACAGTCTGTCGTCGTCTGTATCAACCGCTTCCCGAGCGATACCGATGAGGAAGTGGAGGCAATACGTCTGCATTGTCAAGACCTCGGGCTACCGTTCGCCGTAAACAATGCTTTCGCTGAAGGTGGTAAGGGAGCCGTAGCACTTGCCGAGACTGTCGTGGAAACGATAGAGAAGAATCCTTCCAAACCTCTCTCCTTCCTCTACCTCACCAAGGAAAGCATCCGTGCCAAAGTCAAAGCGATCACGAGAGATATCTATGGTGCTGCCGAAGTGGAGTACGAGGGCTCAGCGATGAAGAAGCTAAGGCAACTGGAAGAGCTCGGGTTCGATAAGTATCCCGTATGTATCGCCAAGACGCAATACTCCTTCACAGATGACCCGAAACGTTACGGCGCTCCGACAGGCTTTACTCTCAAGGTGCACGACGTGGTGGTGAACACAGGGGCAGAGATCATTGTCGTAATCATGGGCGACATCATGCGTATGCCGGGATTGCCAAAGGTGCCTAGTGCAGTGAATATAGACATAGTAGATGGGTTTATCGAAGGACTCAGCTAAAAGATAAATAGGAAAAGGGCTTTGCGAAGTACAGTATCGCAAAGCCCTTTTGATTTTATATCGTCTCCGGATCAGTAGATATGGATACGTAATCCTCGAGTTTCGCCTACTACCTCGGGGACCTTCTCGTTGAAGATACTGTAACGTAGGCGAGTATTGCCGATGCGAGCGACTCTTTCCGTCATGAAGTCATATTCTATGGGATGCGATCCTATACGCTTCACACGCTCGGATATAAAGTCGTACTCGATCACATACCGTCCGACACGAGTGACCCTGCCAGTGGAGAAGTCATACTCTATCCTATAAGCACCGATCCTATCGACTCTTCCGTGGTGATCATATGAGCGTCGCCCTCCTCGGAGTACGCTGTAATCTCGTAGGAATCCCTTTTCTAGCTCGAAAGTTACCTCATTGTCTACCGTGATAACGGTATTGTGTCCTGACCCTGTCGGATCGATGTGGATGCTGAAATCACGTTGAGAGAAGCGATCGTCACGCCAAGGCCTCTCACGGTAGTACTCCCATGTGCCGTCTTCATAGAGTATCACTCTGCGGCCATTGTCTGTGACTGCCAATTGTTGTGCATCAGCATGGGCGAAAGATAGCCCACAGAGCATAAATGTGGTAAGGATAATCTTTTTCATACATGCATTGATATTATATTGATATGCGCAAGATAGTGATTAAGGTTGAGAAAGAGAGATTTATAAGTTCGGACTTTTATGTGATTTGAAAACCTTAACTTTCTTGTGATAATACAAAGTAACTGACTATCTTTGTATAAGGAAAGTAAGAGAGATTATTAAACTTCAGTATTTATATTATTCTAATCTAACCAACGTAGTTATGAACAAGAAAGTATGGTTGCCTATCTTTATGGGAATCCTTTTGCTCTTGACCACTTCGGCGGCGTACGCTCAGGTTACTGTCAAAGGAAAGGTGCTCGAAAAGGGTAGCAACGACCCTCTCATGGGTGTCACTGTTGTCTCTGGTAAGACCGGTACGACAACAAATATGGATGGGCTCTTCACTATTCAAGTAGCAGCAAATGCGGAGATTACTATCAGGTCTGTGGGCTTCGAGTCTGTAACCCTCAAGGTAGGAAAAGCCGCACAGCAGGATCTCGGTACGATTTATCTTGCCCCTTCGGCCGTAGGTCTTGCCGAAGTAAGTGTGATCGCTTCGGTGATCCCTAAGGATCGTGTCACTCCGGTCCCCCTATCCAATGTAAGCATAGAAAAGATAGAGACGGCAGCTCCTAATATAGAGTTCCCCGAACTCCTCAAGGCAACGCCGTCCGTCTATGTGACAAAGCAGGGTGGTGGGTATGGAGACTCTCGTATCAACCTCCGTGGTTTCGACTCGAACAATATCGGTGTGCTTATCAACGGTGTCCCCATCAATGATATGGAAAGCGGTAAAGTGTACTGGTCGAACTGGGCAGGTCTCTCCGATGTATCCAGTTTCATACAGGTGCAGAGAGGGCTCGGAGCTTCCAAGCTCGGCCTTTCGTCTGTCGGCGGTACCATAAATATGGTAACAAAGAGTACGGATGCCAAGCAAGGAGGATCGTTCTATTCCGGTATAGGTAACGATGGTTACAATAAGTTTGCCTTCAACGTTTCAACGGGTCTTCTCGATAGTGGCTGGGCACTTACCTTTGCCGGTGCACGCACCGAGGGGGACGGTTATGTGAAAGGTACGTCTTTCCTCGGATGGTCATACTTCCTTAATATCTCTAAAGTCCTCAATGACCAGCATCGTCTCTCGCTTACAGCATTCGGTGCTCCTCAGTGGCACAATCAGAGAGGTACGATGTATAGTATTGAAGATATCAAAAATGATCCCGACGGAGGTCGTCACAATATCGGTTATGGCTATATAAATGGTAAGGAAGTTGGGGGAGGATATGATTACAACTTCTATCACAAGCCGCAGATCTCTCTAAACCATTATTGGGATATCGATGAAAAGAGCTCTCTCTATACGTCAGCTTATCTCTCGATAGCACGTGGCGGTGGTCGTCGTGTCCGGGGATCTGAAACGGGATGGTTGAGCATAAGTAGCACAACAGGCCGTCCGACAGATGCCACTAAGTTTATGCAGACAGCAGATGGTCTGATTGACTACGCAGCAATTATGGAAGCTAACCGCCAGTCTAACACTGGGGCAAAGGCAATCTTTACCAATGCGATCAACTCTCATAACTGGTATGGCATACTCTCTACCTATACCAATAAGCTAAGCGATGCAGTGAAGCTCACGGCAGGTTACGACGCTCGTTTCTATCAAGGCATTCATAGAGAAGTTATTGATAACCTCCTTGGTGGAGATTATTACGTAGAGCCGCAGACAAAAGCGAAAAAACTGATGTACCATACCGCATATCAACCACTAAAGGTTGGGGACCATGTCGAGTATGATAATATAGGTGAAGTGCTTTGGAACGGTGTTTTCGCTCAAAGTGAGTTTACCGGCGAACAGTTTAATGGGTTCTTGTCAGCAACACTTTCGCACCAAGGCTACAGATATAAGAATCTTGGCGGAACAAATGAGAAGGTCGAAGGTCAAGATGTATATACATCCGACTGGGCAACTTACCTCCCTTGGAGCATCAAGTCCGGTCTTAGTTATAAACTTAACCAGAACAACAACTTCTTTGTCAATGCAGGTTACTTCACTCGTGCGCCATATTTCAGATCTGTTTTCTTTAGATATACAACAGAGATTAACGAAGGTGCAAAGTATGAAAAGGTTCTTACAGGAGAAGTTGGCTATGGATTCCGCAACGAGGACCTACGTGTAGATGTAAATGCATACTACACTAAGTGGCTTGATAAGGGTATTACCAAGAGCGTTGGTAATAATATGATTGCCAACATCTCGGGTCTTAACGCACGTCATGCAGGCGTTGAGCTCGAAGTGACGTATAATCCCACTCGTGATCTCGAGCTCCGCGGTATGCTTTCTTGGGGTGATTGGATCTGGTCTGACGATGTCAATGCGACAATCTTCGACGACTCTCAAGTGAAAGTAGATGAAATCAAGGCGTTCATTAAGGGAGTGCACGTCGGGAACTCCGCACAGATGACAGCTGCTCTTAGTGCAAGCTGGGAAGTAATTAAGGGTTTGAAGCTCAATGCTGGTACGAACTTCTTCGGCAAGAACTATGCAGACTTCGACCCAACGAATAGAACCAAAGAGGAAGACAAGGTAGATGCTTGGCAGCTTCCTAACTACTTCTTGATGGATCTTGGCGCATCTTACAAGTTCAATGTTGGGGGTCTCAACGCAACCTTGTATATGAATGTCGATAACGTGTTCAATACCGAATATATTGCAGATGCAAGGGACGGTCGTCGTCACGATATGGAGACCGCACTTGTTTACTATGGCTTCGGGAGGACTTGGGCAACAGGTCTTCGTATCAATTTCTAATCTTTACACAGTAGATGACAATGAAAAAGTATATTTCAATAGTCCTCTTTGCATCTGCCCTTCTATTCGTCTCGTGCGAACCCCTGAAGGATATCTACAATGATTTGGACAGCAAGGAGAAAAGTATTACCAAACAGGATGCCATCACCCTCACAGCCGATCACTACGATGCTATTGCTAAGAAGTACATTGAGGTAAAGCTCAAAGGCAATGAGAGTGACACCGCCTTGAAAGAGCGGCTCACGTCTAATGCAAATCGCTTCAAGTCGAATCAAGCTTTTGACAAGAATGTTACGGCAGAGGAGATGATTCCTTATCTTCTTCCTACATTCTATCCCGAGTGGGGCAAAGGATCTGTCGTGACTGCTACTTACAATGAGCTGCTACCTACGGACTCTAAGATCTCAGGTCTGGGAAAGACGGCGTTCGTTGCCCTTACGAAGGATGAATTGGCTGCGGTTGGTGTAGCGTCTCTAAGCAATGTGACTTCTGAACAGTTGGCAAAAGTTATCGAAACTGCTCAGAAGAAAGATACCACAGGTGCCAAATCTATTTTGATCAAAGGCACGATCGACAAGAACAATATCTATTGGTTTGCGACCAATGGTAAGCCCCTTTCAGATACTTTCTTCCATCTTATTTCATGGAGTGAGTATCAAGAGATGGGAAATGCCTATAGATACGGCAACTTCTCTGCGAGTGCAAGCGATGCTCTGGTGGTACCTACTCTCCTCTCTTTGAAGTATCCATATGCTGTGGATGGGAATAGCAAGGGTGTTATTTCTGCGTTTTACAACAGCTCTACCAAGGTAACCTCTTGTACTGTCAAGAAGTATACACGTACCGGAGGGGTATGGGTTTTGGAGAAATCCCAATCCGTCACGTCACAGTTTATATATAGCACGAAGGGATGGGTATTCGACCCGACCATCAAGTTCGCTCTCGGCACAGAGGACTTTGCGTTCCTCCACAAGTGGGTTCAGGCCAATAAGCCAGACTATATCAGTAAGAATTATCCGACGAACGAAGAGTTTTGGTTCGGAGGTAGTGGTTACTACAAGAACTTCAACGTAGATGGCGGTAACACTGTCGGACCTCGTCCCGAGGAGGACGGCTTGAGTGCCGACGCACTGTTGAAGGCTCGTCATGCCCGTGTCGTAGATGGTCTCCTGCTTTTGCTGGCAGACAAGTTCCCGGCTAACCCTGCACAAGTCAATGGTATCGATCAGAAGTATATCCTTGACGTAGAGATCCGCGAGGCCAGACTGAATGCCAGATGGCTTTATACGTTCAAAGGCTTGGGCTCAGGCAAGTTTGAGTTTGAGGGAAAAGCGGCCAAGAACTGATATACATACAACTATATAAAGTAAAGGAGGGTAGTCTGACAAGGGTACCCTCCTTTGTTTGTTGTACGCAGGATACGTGATGGGTCGTTGATTTTTCGTACTTTTGCGTATCATAATCCGACTTAGTAATCCTACATTATGCGTATAGACATCCTGAGCGTTATACCTGAGATGCTTGAGAGTTGTGTAAACACCTCCATCCTTAAGCGTGCACAGGACAAGGGGCTTGTAGAGATTGTCTTGCATAACCTCAGAGACTACTCCACTGACAAGTGGCGTCGTGTAGACGATTATCCATTCGGTGGCGAAGCTGGTATGGTCATACAGGTGGAGCCGGTGCATAGAGCCATATCACACTTGCAGGCTCAGCGAGATTACGATGAAGTCATCTATACTTCTCCAGACGGTGAAGTCCTTTCACAAGGTCTGGCAAATACCCTCTCTCTTTACGAAAACATAATCATCCTTTGCGGTCATTACAAAGGCATCGACCACCGTATCCGCGAACATCTTATCACACGAGAAGTGTCGATAGGCGACTATGTGCTGACCGGAGGCGAGCTTCCTGCTGCCATCATTGCGGATGCTACCGTACGCCTTATACCAGGAGTGATCGGCGATGAGCAGAGTGCTCTCTCCGATTCCTTCCAAGATGGGTTGCTTTCACACCCTGTCTACACCCGTCCTGCCGAGTACAATGGTTGGAGGGTGCCGGAGATATTGCTTTCAGGTCACCAGGCGAAGATAGAGGAATGGCGTCTCTCGCAAGCAATGGAGCGTACCCGACGCCTTCGTCCCTACCTCCTTGAGGGCAACACCCCCGACGAAAAAAAATAAAACTTACACTATAAGACGAACTCAAGTATGTTAGAAAAAATCCTCATTTTAGACTTTGGTTCACAGACGACACAGCTCATCGGACGTCGTATACGGGAGCTTGGCGTGTATTGTGAGATAGTCCCTTACCATCAGTTGCCCACCGACCTCACGGGTATCCGTGGTGTGATACTCTCCGGTAGCCCTTACTCGGTCAATCAGACCGAAGCCTTCCGCATCGATCTTGCGATTATGGGCAAGGTCCCTGTACTTGGGATCTGCTACGGAGCCCAGTTCATTGCTCACGAACGAGGGGGCAAGGTCGAAGCCTGTGCCACACGAGAGTTCGGTCGTGCGCACTTGGACATCATCGACGGTAGCGATCCATTGCTCGCAGGTATCCCGCAAGGGAGTCAGGTTTGGATGTCTCATGGGGATACGATTACGGTACTGCCCACCGATGCTACCGTGATTGCCAAGACCGATAGTATACCGACGGCAGCATACCGTGTGGAAGGGATGCAGACCTGGGGCGTACAGTTCCATCCCGAGGCATACCACTCTACCGACGGCACTAAGCTACTTTCCAACTTCCTTCAGATATGTGGCTGTACCAAGAACTGGACACCAGCTTCGTTCGTCGAGAGCGTAGTGGCACAGCTCAAGGCACAGCTCGGGGACGACAAGGTACTGCTGGCCCTCTCCGGTGGGGTCGATTCGTCCGTGTGTGCCGTACTTCTCAACAAAGCCATCGGCGACCGTCTCACCTGTATCTTCGTCGATCACGGGCTTTTGCGCAAAGATGAGTTCGAGAGAGTCCTGGCAGACTACGAGCATCTTGGGCTGAATGTCAAGGGTGTCAATGCCAAGGACTACTTCTACACCCGCCTCAAGGGGGTGACTGATCCGGAGCAGAAGCGCAAGATTATAGGCCAAGGCTTCATAGATGTCTTTGAAGAGGAGGCAAAGAAGATAAAGGACGTGAAGTGGTTGGGGCAAGGTACTATCTATCCTGACGTAATCGAGTCTCTTTCCATTACGGGGACTGTCATCAAGAGTCACCACAATGTGGGCGGACTTCCCGAGAAGATGAACCTCAAGCTCGTAGAGCCCCTTCGCCTTCTCTTCAAGGATGAAGTACGCCGAGTAGGTCTGGAGATGGGTATGCGCGATCATCTCATACACCGTCATCCGTTCCCCGGTCCGGGTCTCGGTATCCGTATCCTCGGAGAGATCTCACCCGAGCGTGTGCGCATCCTGCAGGAGGCCGACGACATCTATATCTCTGCGCTCAGAGAGTGGGGGCTGTACGATAAGGTCTGGCAGGCCGGAGCGATCCTCCTCCCGGTACAGTCCGTAGGCGTGATGGGAGACGAGCGTACATACGAGAGCGTAGTGGCACTCCGCGCTGTCACTTCTACCGATGCGATGTCTGCGGACTGGGCACATCTGCCCCACGAGTTCCTCGCCAAGGTTTCCAATGATATTATCAATCGTGTGCGGGGGATCAACCGCGTTGTGTACGACATCAGCTCAAAGCCACCCGCAACCATCGAGTGGGAGTGATAGACCCTCCTAAGTAAAGGTGCGGTAAAAGAGAACTCAAAGACCGGTAAAACGAATATGCTTTACCGGTCTTTGAGTTCTCTTTTACCGCATCTTTATTCAAGTCGGTTCGTGTCTCTGTGTACGGAGACTCTATACTCCACCATTACCTGTTGTATCAGAAGTAGTGATGTCGTCTCGGTAGATAAGTTTTGAAATCTCGGATATAAAGATCCCAATATCCGGAAGTAAATTGATTTTCAGGGGCTGAAAGGTGATTTTCAGGTGCGGAAAACCAACATTCAGCCCCTGAAAACTAATTTCTCGCTGCGGAGCACAACTCCGTATGCTGTGGCGTGATAGTTTATTTCCCGTACCGTGCTATTTTTCGTCCTTTTCGGAGTCCGCTCGACAGGCTTTCCTTGAGGGGCTTTAGCCGATGGGGGGATTTCGATGTTTAGACGAAATCTTGTACTTTTGTAAAGATGCCGCATACCCGAGCGTATCGGCATTGGACTCATTATATATAACATCGAAAAACAAAATAGAGATATGAAGACACTTGTGGTCGTCGGGCACCCTAACCTTGCCAGATCTGTTGTCAATAAGACCTGGACGGATGCGATCAGAGCTATCCAAAATGAGAACCTCCGTGTGCATGCTCTCGACGAAGTGGTGCGAGCAGACGGGAGCTTCGATATCGTAGCGGAGCAGCGTCTCCTCCAGGAGTATGACCGGATCATCCTACAGTTTCCTTTCTACTGGTACATGGTACCGGGCATCATGAAGGAGTGGATGGATACAGTCTGGGCAGAGGGTTGGTGCTACGGTGAGGGAGGAGTGCATCTTGAAGGTAAGCTCATCGAGGCAGCCGTATCGTGCGGTGCACCGGAGTTTTGCTTTGATGCGACGAAGCCTGGCAATATCTCGATAGAGACCTATATGTCGTTCATTGTGGGGAGTGCCGCCTTCGTACGTGCTCGCGCCGGACGTATCTTTGCGTTCTACGGAGCGGAGTCGGATGATGTCTCTACTCGTCTCGTAGAGAATACCCGTGCTTATATCGACTTTGTGACAAAAGAGTAAATTACCATAACGTATATACAGATATACCTAATCCACCGTACTACTATGATCAAACTGAATGTCAATGACGAGTGTGGGGTACTCAAGACGGTCGTCGTGGGTCTGGGGAGCAGTCCCGGTCGAGTACCTACACTCTCGGAAGCGTATGATGCCAAGTCGTATCACTCACTCATCAATGGGGTCTACCCGACGGATGAAGCTCTCGAGCGTGAAGTGGAAGGGCTCGCTACCGCTCTTATGGCACAGGGTATAGAGGTGCTTCGCCCCGAGAGTATAGAGGACTGCAACCAGATATTCGCTCGTGATGTGGCTTTTGTGATAGAGAATACCCTCATCCGTGCCAATATCATAGCCGACAGAGCAGCAGAGCTTCAGGCATATGATAAGATCTTCGGGCAGATCGATCCCGCCAAGGTCATCATCCCTCCGTCTCATGTCCATATCGAGGGTGGGGATGTCTTGCTGTACCACGACAAGATCTTCGTGGGGACATACCTCTCTCCCGACTACTCTAAATACAAGATGGCAAGGACGAATAAGTATGCTATCGGTTTCCTTAAGGATCTTTTCCCCCACAAGGAGATAATCCCTCTCGAGCTTGTCAAGCACGATACCGATCCCTATGTCGGGGTGTTGCACTTGGACTGTTGTTTCCAACCTATCGGAGGAGATAAGTGTATCATCTTCCCGGGTGGATTCCGACACCGGGAGGATTGGGAGTATCTTGTGGAACTGTTCGGGGTCGAGAACTGCTTCATCATCACTCGTGAAGAGATGTTCGAGATGAATCCCAATGTCTTTAGCCTGTCGCCACGCAAGGTCGTCATAGACAGTACGTTCACACGCCTGAAAGCGTGGCTTGCAACAAAGGGTATAGAGGTAGTAGAGGTACAGTACCGTGAAGTGTCGAAGCTCGGAGGTCTGCTGCGCTGTACCACCCTCCCGCTCTGCCGAGAGTACTAAGAGCCTTGACCTATGGCGAAGAAAGAGAACAAGACGGTGTACCTCTGCAACTCCTGCGGTGCAGACTTCCCCAAGTGGGCAGGTAAATGTCCGTCTTGCGGTGAGTGGAATACCCTCAAGGAGTTTACCGTCCGCCCGAGTACGGCAGATAGTCAGAGACGAGTGCATCAGGCACTCGCTCCCGATCGTGTCCCGGTCCCTCTCAATGAGGTGTCGGGTGAGGAGTCGCCCCGTATAGATATGGGGGATGCGGAGTTCAACCGTGTGTTGGGAGGAGGTCTGGTCAAGGGCTCGCTCGTACTGATAGGTGGTGAGCCGGGGATTGGGAAGAGTACGCTGGTGCTTCAGACCGTGGTGCGTAGCCAAGGGCTAAGTACGCTCTATGTCTCCGGAGAGGAGAGTCCGGGACAGATAAAACTGAGGGCGGACAGACTGGTAGACACGAGGGATTGTACCCGATGCAAGCTCTTCAGTGAGACGAACCTCGATGTCATCATAGATATAGCGATGACCGAGCGTCCCGATCTTCTTGTCGTGGATTCCATACAGACGATGCAGACTTCGTCGGCAGAGTCGTCCGCCGGTAGCCTGACCCAGGTGCGGGAGTGTACGGCTGCTCTCCTCTCTTTTGCCAAAGAGTACAATATCCCGATACTTATCATCGGACACATTACCAAGGACGGCAACCTTGCCGGCCCTAAGATCATGGAGCACTTGGTCGATACGGTGTTGAGGTTCGAGGGCGACCAGAATCATCAGTACCGTATCCTTCGCAGTCTGAAGAACCGCTTTGGCAACACTTCCGAGATAGGGATCTATGAGATGCGTAGCGAAGGGTTGAGAGAGGTATCCAACCCCTCGGAGCTCCTCCTTACCGATAAAGACGAAGGACTGAGCGGTGTCTGTATCGCAGCGACCATAGAGGGGATGCGTCCTCTCCTCATAGAGGTGCAGGCTCTTGTCAGCTCTGCCATCTACGGGATGCCTCAACGCTCTGCCACAGGAGCCGACATCCGCCGAATGAATATGCTGCTTGCCGTGCTGGAGAAGCGTGCCGGCTTCAAACTGATCCAGAAAGATGTGTTCCTGAATATCGCCGGGGGGCTCAAGATAACCGATCCCGCCCTCGATCTTTCTATACTCGCTTCGGTCCTTTCATCCAATCTTGATCTACCTATACCTCGTCATGTCTGTGTCACAGGCGAGGTAGGTCTGAGCGGAGAGGTGAGAGCGGTGTCGAGGATAGAGCAACGTATAGGTGAAGCTAAGAAGATAGGCTTCTCGACAATCCTTATCCCGAAGGATAACGTGAAGGGGATGGACCTCCACAACTTCGGGATCAAAGTGATCCCCGTATCTCGGGTGGATGAGGCGTTCAGGTATCTCTTTAAGGAGGCTTAGGGGTTATTCTGTTTCACACAATATATAATAATGGAAAAATTGATGGGAGAGAAAGTTGCCAAGAACCCAATCCTGTGGGTCTCGACAGTGTACTTTGCCATGGGAATCCCCATGACTCTTATTTCGGATGTGTCGCTCTTGATGTTCAAGGATATGGGTATCTCCGATGCTCAGATTACGTTCTGGGCTTCGTTGTTGGTACTACCGTGGTCTTTGAAACCACTATGGAGCCCCCTAATGCAGGTATTCGGTACGAAGAAACAATACGTCGTGATCAGCGAAATACTGTCTGCCTTGATGCTGGGCTTTATGTTCTTCTCCCTCGGTTTGGACAACTTCTTTGCAACCACGCTCGTACTGATGACCATCATGGCCGTATCCGGTTCGATACACGATATCGCCGGGGATGGTACATATATGGAGCATCTCAATAAAACCCAGCAGAGTATGTATATAGGATGGCAGGGAGCCTTCTACAACCTTGCCAGGATCCTTGCCCGTGGAGGACTGGTCTACCTCGTCGGCGTGATGAGCCATAGGTATGGACTGATCAATTCGTGGCGAGCAGTCATGGCGATAGCGGGTGTGATCCTACTCGCAGTCGGGATCTATCACTTCGTACTCCTTCCGGGACGGATGAGGGCTCGGAGAGTCTCAGAGAACGAGACGGTCGAGAGAGGGAATGTGTTTCGTGAATTGTGGGAAGTGATAGTAAGTTTCTTTCGTAAGAGATATATCCTTTACTACCTCGTATTCATCCTCCTCTATCGTTTTACTGAAGGGTTGGCAACAAAGGTAGCTCCCCTTTTCCTCAAGGCGGAAAGAGGGATCGGAGGACTCGGTCTTTCAAATGAACAGTACGGACTTATCTATGGAACGATAGGCACGGCCGCATTCATTCTCGGCTCGATACTTTCGGGCTATTACATCTCGCGCTTTGGACTTAAGCGTGTGATCTTTTCGCTTGCCCTAATCTTTAACTTGCCGTTTCTCGTTTACTATCTCCTTGCACACTATATGCCGGAAAGCATTTACGTAATAGGTGGAGGGATCGTTGCCGAATACTTTACGTACGGATTCGGGTTCGTGGGGCTAAACCTCTTTATGATGCAACAGATAGCTCCGGGAAAACATCAGATGGCACACTATGCCATCGGTACAAGTCTTATGAACCTTAGCATGATGATCCCGGGAATGATGAGCGGCTGGATAAGTGATAAGGTAGGATATGAGATGTTCTTTCTGATTGCTGTGCTGGTTGCGATACCCGGTTTGATCTGTACTTACTTTCTCCCATTCACGTATGATGATGGTGGGAAAGAGGTAAGTAAGACTTAATCATCCCGTCAGATAAATATCAAAGCCTCCTCGGGAAGTCATGCGGACTGCCGAGGAGGCTTCGTCTTTGTGTAAAGTCAGCGTACTCGTTATAGCTTCCCGTACTTATAGGCTTCCATAAGGGCTTTCAACCCATCTATTTCTGCCTGCAACACTTTCCCATTATCTGTATCCCCGACAAGGAGTCTGTGGCTGGCATATGTCTTAACTACCGTCGAACTGTGTATATCTTCCATGCTTTCGATGGCGGTCTGTGTCGAACAGAATGGCTCATGTTGGACAAGATGCAACCCATGGGAGTTGAAAATAAGTGTATACCCTGCGATCCCCGTACTCTTTTGGTAAGCATGACTGAACCCACCATCTATAAGCATCATCTTGCCATTTGCCTGGATCGGTTGCTCTCCCTTGATCGCTTTCACAGGGACGTGACCATTGATGATATGGCAGTCAGGTCCGGAGAGGCCGAACTCTTCGAGGATTCGGATGCATACCTCTTCTTCTTTACGATACACAAAGTAGTGCCCCTTGTGCTCGGTATGTGTTTCTTTATCCTCGATAAAGTATCGTTCGAGAGTGGTCATTGCACTCTTGTCGAATAGGGGTGAGTCTTGTCCGCACCAGAGATACCAGAGGAAATCTATCGCATCTCTACGTTTACTTTTCGTAGACTTGCGACCATCATGTGCTTCACGGACGATGCTGTCTATCTTATCGTAAAGAGCCTTCCCTGCATAACACTCATCGCCGATCTGCACCGAGCGGAACGTCCGATCCTCATTGAGGGGGACGGATGCATGGTAGAGTAAGTTCCCATTGATGGTTAAGTACATCCTCCCAAACTTATACATTAAGTTGATGTGCTCCTGAAGCTTCTCACTTTGACGGAAACTTTGCATCAGGCGATCCACTACCTCTTGTTCGCCCTCCGTGAGGGTGTAGGGATCGTTAGGGTCAATCGTGGGGAAGTTGGTGTCAAGCATCGGGTAGGTTGTCCCGGAAGGTAGAGTGATTGTACCCTCTTTCTGGTTGATGAGGTGCAGGAGGTTGCGTCCCTCCATACGGTATTCGGGATGGCGTTTTATGATCTGATACTCCAGCTTGAACTGTATGATAGCCATCGCTTTGTGCATCTGGGCGATGAGATATACGCCACTCTCGTCATAGACTCTGTCTGCCGTCGAGAGCTTTGGCATAAAGACGGTGCAGGGATCATTGGCATAAGTCTTCATCGCAAAGCGAGCGAGCGTGAGGAGATTGATACCGTATCCATCCTCTATCGTATCAAGATTGGCATAGCGCAACGATATCCGCATCACGTTTGCCATAGATGCCTCGTTGCCGCACGCGGCTCCCATCCACAACATATCGTGATTTCCCCACTGGATGTCCCAGTTGTGGTAGCGAGAGAGCGTATCCATGATGTGGTGTGCTCCTGGTCCTCGATCGTAAACATCACCTACGATGTGCAACTTATCTATGACCAAGCGTTTGATTGTCTTGCAAATGGCATTGATAAAGTCCTCAGCTTTTCCTGTCTGTATGATAGAAGTAAAGATGCTTTGGTAGTACATTGTCTTGTGCGTATTGGTAGCGTCCTCGTGCAAGAGCTCTTGAATGATGTAGCTGTACTTGGACGGGAGCGACTTACGTACTTTACTTCTGGTGTACTTTTCGGATACCTTTCGGCATACTTGTACTAGTTGATTGAGCACGACCATATACCATTCCTCGATGTTTTTCTCTCTTTCGCGGATGATGTCCAGCACCTCGTTGGGATAATATATGAGTGTACACAGCTCGCGTTTCTCTTCCTTGCGTATAGATGATCCGAAGATCTCATCCACTTTCCTACGGATGCTTCCGGATGCATTGCGCAATACATGACTGAACGCCTCGTGCTCTCCGTGAAGATCAGCAAGAAAGTGCTCGGTCCCTTTCGGTAGACTGAGGATCGCTTGCAGGTTGATTATCTCCGTCGCTGCTTGTGTGGCGGTCGGAAATTGCTTGGCGAGTAGCTTCAGGTACTCAAGGTTGTATTTAGTGTTTGTCTGATCCATAAAGCGATAAGTATTAGGAGTATTAGCTATATACAAATATAATCCTTTTCATTTGGTGAGGAAAGTCTTGAGATCTCTATATATGAGCACGGTAGGAAGCCCCATGATATTATTGTAAGATCCTCGTATCTCTTCCACACCCACCAGACCGATCCAATCCTGTACCCCATAAGAGCCCGCTTTGTCCAGTACTTCGCAGTGATGGATGTAGTACTCTATCTCATCATCTGTAAGGGAAGCGAAGCGTATCTCGCTCAGAGCTTCGCCCGACACTTCACGTCCCGATGCTTCCATTATCGTATAGCCGGTGATGACACGATGCGTATTTCCACTCAGCCTGTGCAGTATACTGCGAGCATGAGCCAGGTCATCGGGCTTACCTATCAGGGCCCCGTCCAGGAAGACTACGGTGTCGGCTGTGATGAGGACTTCGTCCGGAGCAAGGGTCCCTCTGAGACTGTTTGCTTTAAGTCTCGACAAGTATAGTGGTACTTGCTCTACCGGTAGGCTGTCAGGGTACACCTCTTCGACACAAGATGGGCGAACGGTGATCGGGAGACCCAGATCCTGAAGCAGCTTTATCCGCCTTGGAGACTGTGACCCCAGCACAATCCTACGACCATTCAGGTAGTGATATATCGGAGGCAGCATATCTTAGTCATTTACTTTTGGGATTACCAGCCGAATGCCTTCTCATTCATCCATAGCCCTTTTGCCTTTAGGAGCTCTTCGAGTATATCACGTGCCACCCCCATTCCCCCGGGCACGGGAGATATATAGTCGGCAATTGCGCGGACTTCAGGTACTGCGTCTACGGGAGCTACCGCAAGTCCGCATCTCTCCATTACCGAAAGATCGGGTAGATCATCGCCAACGTAGATGATTTCTTCCTGAGGGATCCCCGTCTTGGCTATAAAGTCGTCGAGTGCCACCGTCTTGTATGCTACCCTCATATATATATGTTTCATCCCGAGACCCTCGTAGCGTTTGGGCAAAGCCTCGGAGTATCCGCCCGTGATAATGCCAAGAGTGATCCCCTTATCTATGGCAGTCTTGATGGCGTATCCATCCCTTACATTCACAGTACGTTCGGGAGTTCCATCGCTTCCCACAGGAATGGTTACTTGGGACAGGACCCCATCGACATCAAATATCACTGCTTTGAAGCCAGATATATCTCTGCTTATCTTACTCATTGTATAGTTTCTTCTTGTTTATCGTGTTGTTGCGCTCTCTCGTATATAGAGCGGCTTATCTCTTCATAGAGCCGTGCCACCGATGGTTGTGCTTCCAGTAGGTCGAGGTGTCGGGAGATGGTGAGGCGATCGTTGCGCACGGCGGGTCCCGTCTGTACATCTGCGGGCGGATGCTCCAGGGACTTCTCCAGAGTCTCACGCATCAATGGATGCAGGGTGCCCGGGTCCAGTCCCCTTCGTGCTAAGACATCGCTTCCGAGCACATACATATGGTTGACGAAGTTGCATACAAAGACTGCCGCCAAGTGTATATGCTTTCGTTGCTCGCTGTCGCACTTGTGTATGGTCTGTACCCCGATCTTCTCCAGCAGCGACCGAAGCGTGTCGAGGACTGCTTCGGAAGAGCCTTCGATGAAGAAGGGTATCTCCGACACCTCTACCCTTCTCTCATGCGAGAACGTCTGCAAAGGATACAGCACCCCATGGTGGAGAGTATGCCTCAGTACCTCCATCGGTGTACTCCCCGACGTATGTATCGCTATGCCTTGGTAGGTCTCGGGTATCTCTGTGGCAAGTGAAGCAAGAGCATCGTCTCCTATGGCTATGAGGAGAAGTGTCGCCGGTGTGCTCCATACATCGCTCAGGGTGCGAAGCACAGGGGCATCGAGGTTCGTTGCCAGAGCCGTAGCGTGTCTCTCCGTACGACTATATACCCCTGCACAGACTACCCCCGCGAGACTCAACGCGTGGGATAGGTGGGTCGCTACTTTGCCACTCCCTATGACGACGAACGAGAGGGAACTCATTGGTTATTCTCTTCGGGCGAACGATCTTCGTACTTCTCGATATATACACGCTCCCACTCCAGTTCCTGATTTCTCGGTTCGAGGTCACTATCCTGCGGTACACCTATGGCGATGATGCAGAGTACGACGTCATCGGCAGGCAGTCCGAGCTCGGCACGCACGTTCTCTTCGGCATCGCGAGAGTCATTGGTGTGTACCCAGCAAGACGCCAAGTCCAGGTCTGTCACCGCCAGCTGGATATACGATGCCGCTATGGCACAGTCGGTATGTGGGCGACTCGCCCTCGTGGCATCGGCACATACAGCTATGGCGAGGGCGGCTTCGCCAATGGCAGATGCTCCCATGGGTTTACACTTGGCGAGAGCGGCAAGCCGCTCCTTATCCTCTATGACTACGAAGTAAGTGGCTTTTCGGTTGCGAGCGGTAGGAGCCTTGAGTGCCGTCTCAAGGATATCTCTGAGGGCATCAGGCTCAATCTCGTTGTTCGTAAACCGACGCACTGTGCGTCTCTTGCTGCTTAGGAAGTTTATGTGTGACATATTTAATCTGTGTTTTAGTGTTAAGTCGCATAAGCGTACTACGACAAATATACTCATAAATCGGCTAGCCCCGTGTATCGGGACATACCGGGTCATCTACTCATCCTCGATAGAAAGAGCAAAACTCCCGGAAGTAAAAGGGGCGTTTACCTGATCTTAAGCTGTATTCAGGGGCTGAAAGTTAGTTTTCAGCCCTTGAAAATTACTTTCTCGCTCCTGAAAACTAACTTTCAGCCCCTGAATACAGGTCAATATCCCATAATCCATAAGTTTTTATTCCCTTACCGGGAAGTATTCTCTCCCGATTGCACTTCACGCCGTGCATACGGTGGTCTGTTTCTTCCCATAATTCGAGGAAATGCCGAGGGAAAGTGATATATTTGTGTAATGACTCCATTTAATGACTTTACAGACAAATACCTATGTCACAAATAGCTTTGACACCACAAGATCTCGAACAACTAAAAGCACGGAATATATCGAGGACCACTTTGGAGAAGCAGTTACGGAGATTCGAGAAGGGTTATCCTTTCCTTAATGTGATAAAGGCTGCCGATAGCGACAGCGGTATTCATATCCTCACTCCTGATGAAGTGAAGAAGTATCTCGATATCTGGAGTACACTTCTGAGCGATCCCGGCGCGGACGTGGTCAAGTTCGTCCCCGCATCCGGTGCGGCATCGAGGATGTTCAAAGACTTATTCAGGTACCTCGATACGGCACCGGGGGATAGAGAGAATATGCATCCGGCGGTACGCGAACTGCTTGATAACCTATCGTCGTTCGCTTTCAACGATGCACTTAATAGAATCTGCCTGGTCAATAACTGGAAAACTGCCGCAAAGCTATACCAACAAGGGGAGTACAAAGATATTGTCGAGAACCTGATCGAGGCGAAGGGGCTGAACTATGGTCACCTTCCGAAGGGGCTTATACTCTTTCACTCCTATGAGGGGAACGAGGCCCGTACGGCGGCCGAAGAGCACCTGGCCGAGGGTGCTATGTACACGAAGAATGCTGCAGGCCGAGTCCGCATCCACTTTACCATATCTCCGGAGCACATAGATCCGTTCCGGTCGCTCCTCCTACGTGTAGTGCCTCTGCTCGAAGACCACTTCTCGGTGCAGTATGATATAACGTTCAGCATACAGAAGCCGGAGACTGATACCATCGCAGTAGATATGGAGAATATCCCGTTGAGGGAGGCTGATGGCTCTCTCGTATTCAGACCGGGCGGACATGGTGCACTTATCCGGAACCTTAACGATATAGATGCTGATGTGATATTCATCAAGAATATCGACAATGTCGTACCGGACCGCTACAAGTGCGATACGATCATCTACAAGAAAGTGCTTGGAGGCTACCTCATTCACCTTAGAGATAAGGTATATGAGTATATGAAGTCCCTCAATGATGATAAGAAAGGGGTAGCGATGATCGCCGAAGTGAGGGCATTCCTTTGGGATGCTTTTGCTATCGAGACCAATCATCTGGACGGACTTCCTGCGACAGAGATAGTAGACAAGCTGAGAAAACTGCTCAACCGTCCCATACGTGTGTGCGGTATGGTGCGCAACGAAGCAGAGCCGGGTGGGGGCCCTTACCTCGTCCGTCATGAGGATGGCAGCACATCTTTACAGATACTTGAGAGTACGCAGATAGATATGAACAATCCCGAGATGAGAGAAATCTTCGAGGGTGGTAAGTACTTCAATCCCGTAGATCTCGTGTGCTGTGTCAGGGATTATATGGGGCAGAAGTTCAACCTCACGGCTTTTGTCGATGATGAGACGGGATTTATCAGCTACAAGACCAAGGATGGCAAAGAACTCAAGGCACTAGAGCTTCCGGGACTTTGGAATGGGGCTATGTCCAATTGGTGCACCGCATTCGTCGAGGTACCGCCTTCGACCTTCAATCCGGTAAAGACGGTGAACGATCTCCTACGACCCGCTCACAGATAGATGGCAGAGGGTAATGCGGCAGGAGCGATACGGTCGCTGTACATATTATGACACCTGCTACCGGCGATACCCCAAAGTACTTAACTCGTATAGAACCACCAAATACCAATCATAACTAAATCCAATAAACTTATGAAGACAGAGATAATAAAGAGACTGGCTGACCTGCGTGCAAAGATGGCAGAGGTCGGCGTACAGGCATACATCATCCCAAGCTCGGACTGCCATCTGAGTGAGTACGTGCCCGAGTGCTGGAAAGCACGTGAGTGGATATCCGGATTCGACGGATCGGCAGGTACGGTATTGGTGACCACAGATAGAGCCGGACTTTGGACGGACTCAAGGTACTTCCTTCAGGGAGCGGAGCAGCTCGAAGGTACTACTATCGATCTCTTCAAGCAGGGGCTGCCAGACACTCCTTCGATCACGCAGTTCTTACGTAAGCAGAGCGGTATCAAGAAGGTCGGCTTCTTCGGTAATGCCCTTTCGGTCAATGAGGCGAGTACGTACAAGCGGGAGCTTGCCATTGCCGGTATCGAGGTGGTTACAGAGATGGACCTTGTTGCTGCTGTTCGTACGGATGCTCCGGTCATCCCCCAGAACCCGTTCTTCGTTCAGCCGCTTGAATATGCAGGCCGAAGCGTAAAGGACAAGGTGGCGGACGTACGTGCTGCTCTCGAAGATGCGGGCGCGAACACCATCCTTATCACTATGCTCGATGAGATTGCCTGGCTTTTCAACGTACGTGGCACAGATGTCGAGTACAATCCTGTGGGTATTGCTTACGGGATGATCACACGTGATGATGTGTTCTTCTATACATTCCCGGAGAAGATTACGCCTGAAGTGAGGTCCCATCTCGAATCAAACGGTGTCTCCATCCGGCCCTATGCTCAGATATATACGGATGTCCCGACACTCGACAATAGATCTGTACTGATAGTTGACCCGGCACGTACCAACTATGCTCTCGCTTCGGCTGTACCGACATCCTGTACCGTTGTCAGCCAGCTATCGCCAATCACCCTGCTCAAAGCGTGTAAGAACGAAGCCGAGTACCGTGGTTACTGCGAAGCGATGCGGCGTGACGGCGTGGCTCTTACGAGATTTTTCATTTGGTTGGAGGGAGAACTTGCGGCTAGTCGTACACCTGATGAAGTAGAGATAGGGGAAGTCCTGACATCGTTCCGTGCCAAAGGTAAATACTATGTCTCAGATAGCTTCGGTACCATTGCGGGTTACAAAGGACACGGTGCGATAGTTCATTACAGAGCTGAGCGACCTACGGCTTACAAACTCGAACAAAAGGGGATATTGTTGCTGGACTCAGGAGCTCAGTATAACGATGGTACGACGGACATAACACGTACCCTTTCACTCGATGGTGCACCGTCTCGCCGTCAGCAAGAGGACTATACTCGCGTGCTGATGGGACATATCGATCTTGCGATGGCGATCTTCCCACAAGGCACAAGGGGCTCGCAGCTCGACATACTCGCACGAAAGGCGTTGTGGGATAACTGTCAGAACTATGGACATGGTACAGGACATGGGGTCGGACACTTTCTTAATGTGCACGAAGGCCCGCAAAACATTCGTATGGATGAGAACCCGACGACCCTCCGACTCGGTATGGTGATCTCAAACGAACCGGGGTATTATCTCGCAGGAGAGTATGGAATCCGCATAGAGAACCTGGTTCGGACTGTTTTGTATAAGGAAACCTCGGAAGGAACATACTATACTTTCGAGACATTGACCCTATGTTATATGGACAATGCTCTCGTTGCAGTAGACCTTATGACCGATGCTCAACTCAAGTGGTACAACAACTATCAGCAACGAGTATACGACGAGCTCTCGCCTCTACTTACTACTGAGGAAGCACTTTGGCTGAGAGAGAAGACCTTACCTCTGAACAAATAATGCAACAATGGCAATAATTCAGACCGTAAGAGGGTATACCCCCGAGATCCATTCCTCATGCTTCCTTGCGGCGAATGCGGTAGTGGTCGGCGATGTAGTGATAGGCGAGGGAAGTAGCGTCTGGTTCTCTGCTGTGGTCCGTGGGGATGTCAATAGCATCCGTATCGGGAAAAACGTCAATATCCAGGATGGAGCAGTGATCCATACCCTATACGAGAAGTCCGTGTCTATCCTTGAGGATAATGTCTCCATAGGGCACAATGCCATCATCCACGGAGCAAGGATAGAGGAGGGTGCACTTATCGGTATGGGCGCGATCGTCATGGACAATGCCGTGGTAGGGGCCGGGGCGATCATTGCTGCGGGAAGTGTGGTGCTTTCAGGCACAGAGATACCTGCCGGGTCCCTATATGCCGGAGTGCCTGCCAAGTTTGTCAAGATGGTAGATCCCGAACAGGCACGCACCATAAATAAACGTATCGCCGACAACTATCAGATGTACGCATCCTGGTTCCCTCCCCAAGAGTGAACAATATCCGATAAGATTGTGAAACGAAAGACGCCTCCTTAGTCATTGGCTAAGGAGGCGTCTTTCGTTTTTATTATTCCCTGCTGTCAGCGTATCAGTACGAACGAGCAAAGAGTACGCGACGAGCGGATGGCTTGCCCGAGTACATACATACACCGGGGGTGGTATCTCCCTCGAACGGAATACAACGGATGGTTGCCTTTGTCTCGTTCTTGATGGCTTCTTCTGTCTCAGGAGTGCCGTCCCAATGCGCAAGAATGAATCCTCCGAGCTCAAGTTTCTCTTTGAACTCATCATAGCTGTCTACCACATAAGTATGCTTTGCGCAGTAATCGTATGCTTTCTTGAAGATATTTGTCTGGATATCCCCCAGCAACGACTGCACATACTCGGCAATGCCTTCGAAGTCCCTGGTCTCTTTTTCCAGTGTGTCACGACGCATCACCTCGATGGTGCCGTTCTCCATATCCCTTCCGCCCATGGCAAGACGTACAGGGACGCCCTTGAGTTCATACTCGGCGAACTTCCATCCCGGCTTCTTGTTGTCCGCATTATCGTACTTCACAGAGATACCGAGTCTTTTGAGTTGCTCTACGAGTGGGGCAATCTTGGCATCGAGAGCTGCAAGCTGCTCCATAGACTTATATATAGGTACGATCACGACTTGGATCGGAGCCAACTTCGGAGGCAGTACAAGACCATTGTCGTCCGAGTGAGTCATGATGAGAGCTCCCATAAGGCGTGTAGATACACCCCATGATGTCGCCCATACATACGAGCGTTGTCCCTCCTTATCTGTGAAAGTCACATCGAAAGCCTTCGCAAAGTTCTGTCCGAGGAAGTGGGAAGTCCCGCTTTGAAGAGCCTTCCCGTCCTGCATAAGAGCCTCAATAGTATAAGTATCTACCGCACCGGCAAAGCGCTCGCTTGCACTCTTGCATCCCTTGACTACCGGCATCGCCATATACTCTTCGGCAAACTTCCCATAGACGTGGAGCATCTTTTCTGCTTCCTCGAGTGCTTCCGCCTCCGTAGCGTGTGCAGTGTGTCCCTCCTGCCATAGGAACTCTGCCGTACGGAGGAAGAGACGAGTACGCATCTCCCAGCGCACGACGTTGGCCCATTGGTTGCAAAGGATCGGCAGATCTCGGTAGCTCTGTATCCACCCCTTGTACGTATTCCAGATGATTGTCTCGGATGTCGGACGCACGATTAGCTCCTCTTCGAGACGAGCCGCCGGATCTACCACGACACCTGTACCGTCCTCGTTAGTCTTGAGTCGGTAGTGGGTGACGACAGCACACTCTTTGGCAAAGCCTTCTACGTGTTCTGCCTCACGGCTCAAGAAAGACTTTGGGATGAAGAGTGGGAAGTATGCGTTCTGATGTCCCGTCTCCTTGAACATATCATCCAGGATACGCTGCATCTTTTCCCATATCGCATACCCGTAAGGCTTGATAACCATACATCCGCGTACGTCCGAATTTTCGGCGAGATCCGCCTTTATCACAAGGTCTTGGTACCACTGAGAGTAGCTGACACTCCTCGAGGTAAGTTCCTTTAGCTCTTTTGCCATAATATCTGTCCTAATCTTATAGTGTTATCATTCAGAGCCACAAAGTTAGCACTTTCGGCTCATTCCACCCCCATCACATCCCCTCTTTGTTAGAGAAGTACATCTAAGAGTTCATTTTGTGCGGTCGGAAGCTTGTGGATAATCGGATGTGGAGTTGTGTTCCGCTCCTGATTATTGTTTTTCAGCCCTTGAAAATTAGTTTTCTGCACCTGAAAATTGGTTTTCCACTGCTGAAGACCGCTTGATGTACGGCAAGGGGAAAGTTTAGGTGCCGATATTTTCAGGTTTGATCGGAGATGGCTTTACCCTTTTTGGGGTATTGTATGTCGCTCTTTTGCACTCTCCGCGTGCGGCTGGTACCGGAGTGATAGGTGATTTGTCGTGGAGGTAGTCGAGTGCTTGCACACCTTTCGTACTGTCGGTAAGCAACTGGTGGGGAGCTATGGGTATAGGAGAGGCGTGGGAAGAGTAGGAGGGATCAGAGGGCGAAGGTGACCCCGAGGGTGAGTATGTCGAACTCTTGTCGTCGGGTGAAGCGGTAGGCTGCTTCGATATTAAGGAGATAGTAGCGAATACCTCCACCTATGGTGAAGTAGCCGTAGGTATTGTCTTTGTGGTAACCTCCTCGTATGGAGAGGAGCCGGTGCCATTCGTACTCGGCTCCGATGCCGAAGCGCAGACGACGCCCTGCGGCCTCCTTGAATACGAAAACTGTGGAGAGGCTTGTCGCTATACGGTGTCTTGCCCCAGGCGATAGGTCTATCTCTCCACCGAGAGCGAAGGATGAGGGGAGACGAGTCTTGCCTGCGTTTCCACTGTAAGGCATATCTTTCCCGATATTGTCGAGCGTGAATCCTATGGTGTAGCGACCCGGCATGGTATAGAGCCGCACGCTGTCGGTGTAGTGTATGCCTGCAGAGAGTGCAAGCAGGGTAGCCCTTCGTCCGTTGTATGAGTTGATGAAGCTCCCTCGTGCGTATAGTGCCACACGTGGGTTCAGACGTTGTGCGTAACCCAAGTCGAAGGAGAAGTCTACCGGATAGATCTTGATCCCGTCTCCGGATAGGCTTGTCTCCCGTATTTCCAGTCCTCCGAAGTGTCTCAGTCCTGCCATTATGGCTTTACCTCCTGCAAACTTATAGCCGACCGATATGGCATTGAGATGGTTGCGAGTAGTTCCGATCAGGGGCAAGATATTGATGCTGTGTGACACATACAGGTCGGACTGATCGGGGGATAGGAACGATGTGGGGTTGCCATAGAGATGCATCCCATAGGAGTACCCCGTGGTGACATCACCCATACCGATACTTCGGAGCGTGGGATTGAGTGTGAGGAACGGCAGGGTGGTATTGTGTTGTGCCCGGCTTATCGCAAAGGAGGTGAGCAAGAACCAAATGAGTAGGGCGAGACGCTTGATCATAGTTGTAGGGCTGTCCGTCAGATCTTAATGAACGATTGCTTGAAACTCTTTGTCCCACTCTCGACAGTGAGGATGTATGTGCCTACGGAGAGTGTGGAGATGTCGAGCACAGCTATGGGTTCGTCTCCTTCGGGGAGGGTGATCTCATAGCTCTTGATCGGTACGCCTGTGGTAGAGCGTATGGTAATGAGGGCTCCGGTCACATGTTCTGCCAGTCGGACATTTAGTTCGTTCGAGGCAGGGATGGGGTAGATATAGTGCACGATGCTCTTCTCTATCACACTTACATCGAGGCGGCTCTGCACTTCAAGTCCATGGGCATCCCGAGCTGTGATGATAAGTGCGGTCGTACCTTCACGCATTCCCGTAACTCCCATTATCCCTCCGTTGATAGAGACACGAACGATATCGGGCACGGACGCTCGTACATCGAATGCGAGTTGGTCTCTGTCGGTATCGGAAAAATACTCTTTCAGGTGAACCACCTTGGGCCTGCCGTTGACGCTGAGGAAGAGACGGTGCAAGGGCTTGGTCAGTATCGGAGCAGTATTCTCGTAGATCTCGAAGGGGATCTCGAAGCTTGCGGCAGCTCCTCCTGCATCGTTGACATGAAGTGTAAGGCGGTGCCTACCGATGGGAGCAAGGGCACTGAACCTGAGGGTCACGCCATCGACAGATGCTTCGGCTGTTATGCCGCGTTGTTCGCCACTCAAGGTATAGCTCCAGCTCTGCCCTTCCGGTTCGCGTACGATAATCTTTCGTTCGGTGGCAAAGCCGTCCTTGGGTGTGATGCGGATGAAATTGTGGTCGATGAGGGATAGTTCGGGGGCTTGATTGGCAGCGGTCTTGCCGGAAGTGAAGAAGGGTTGCGACTCCTCTCCCCACCGGTCTATGGCAATTATGGCGATATGGTATGTCCTGTCGGACGTAAGTCCCGAGAGAGAGGCTGTGAGGAGGTCGCCCGGCTTGGCATGATGTGCCTTTACTTTGCAAGTGTGATCGGCACCTATCTCCTTGAAGTTTGCCACATCCATCTCCCTTTCAGCGCAGTATATCATATAGATAGCGGCACTTCCGTCATCGGCATCCCGCACGGCAGGGAAGGTGATACCCAAGCCTGATGTGTTCGTGATGCTTGCTTCGGAGACTGCTAAGGGAGGGGTCTGACCATAAGGCATAAGTGCTCTTGTCGCATCTACGTACCCCGCACCGAGCCGCCCCCGGTAGTCGGGATTCATCCTATCTATATCGGTGGGGCGAAGAGAGTTGAGGAGTCGATGCCTCAACATAGTATTGGTAAACCCATTACCCCCAAACTTGGAGACAATAAGCGCAGCAATACCCGACACGTGCGGGCAAGCCATGGATGTCCCACTCATATATCCGTAGCGACTTTTGCCGTCCCGACTCGGCAGAGTACTCAATATCTCCCCATGAGTGTACCATTCGCTCCCTCCCGGTGCCATAATGGAGACCCAGTCTCCTCTATTAGAATAGTCCGCAACAGTATAGTCCGGAGCCATGGCAGATACGGATATGACAGGGGCGTAGGCGGCTGGGTAGGCTCGGAAGTCTCTGTAATTGTTGCCGGCAGAAAAGATAACGACACCACCTTTCATCATAGATCCCGGGCGTTGGGCCCCGGTATTGTCACAGCCGGCATTGAGGATGAAATAGTCTATGGCCGCTCTGAGTGAGGGAGAGATATCGTCCGGGGCAGGGAAGCCATAGCCCCAAGAGTTTTGCGCTATCACAGCTCCCATATCCGCTGCATACTTAAATGCCACGGCGGCATCTATTGCGAGGTCGGGCAAGCCCGGACGACTATGTTGAAAGATCTGGCAAGACAGCAGCCTGACCCCGCTCTCCTGCGTTCCGTTGCCGCCTGCGATGCCTGCGATGCCTCTACCATTATTAGTGCGTGCCCCAATGATCCCGGCGACATGTGTGCCATGAGTGTGGGGACTTAGGCGAGGAGACTCTGCCACGAAGTTATATCCATGTATATCGTCCGTGAACCCGTTGCCATCATCATCCGTTCCCGGTGTGCCTTTTAGCTCTTTGAGATTGACAAACATTGCGTCCTCCAGATCTTCGTGTCCGACATCTATCCCACCATCCATGATTGCGACGATGACCTCTTTGCGTCCCGTTGTCTCACGCCACGCATCGAAGAGGTTGATGTCTGCGCCTTGTGAATGCCCTTGATATGCACCGGTATTGCGATAGTTCCATTGTGTATTCAGTCCTATGTCGTTGTATGGCATGGGAGATACGGGTCCGCCTCTCAGTCCGGTAAGGTCGAGGGCGGTGACATTGCCGTGCGGCAAAGTGGGACGATAGAGCTGCTCTACAATCTCTATCTCGGGGAGCTTGACCGTCTTCTCGACAATGCTGCGGAGAGATCTCTTGTCGTCGAAGCGAATATCGTACCAAAGGTGTAGCCCCGCTCGTTGTGTGCGTCCTTCATAACGGGGAGAATAGGGGAAAGTACGGCTTATCGAGGTCGCACCTATCTCTTTCAGATAGGTATCTATCGACTCTATGTTGCATCTGAGACCCTCTATGGAGATCCGTCTTCCTGCTTCGGAAGTTAGCTTGATGCGTACGATTCCCTGCACGGGTATGCTACCGCTCGGTGACGAATGCCCCCTGTGCCTTGCCTCTTTTCGCTTGAGAGGATGCATAGAGTCATCTCTACAAGCTGTGAGTAGCGAAATGAGCAATATAAATATGGTTACCGTGCGCAACATTTATTCTGTCTTGATTTTGTGACTTTACGGCTTCGCCGTCTGTGCTCTATGCACAAGGAGTTCGTCGATTATGACCAAAGCCGTCATTGCTTCCACTACGGGGAGCACTCGCGGGAATACGCTGGCATCGTGGCGTCCCCCTATGCTTAGTTCGGTTTCCGCTCCCTCGGTCGTCACGGTCTGCTGGGGCGTAGCTATGGATGCTATGGGTTTGAATGCGACTCTGAATCGTATCTCCTCCCCGTTGGATATCCCACCGAGGATCCCACCGGACCTATTGGTCGCCGTATGCACTTGCCCGTCTCTCATGGTCATACTGTCGTTGGCGACACTTCCACACATCTCTGCGAGGGCAAAGCCGTCACCTACCTCGAAAGCCTTGGCTGCCCCTATGCTGAGCATAGCAGATGCCAAACGTGCGTCCAGCTTCTCGTACAGTGGCGAACCTATCCCGCCGGGGACCCCTGTCACGCTTGTGGCAACGACCCCACCGGATGTGTCCCCCTTACCCCTCAGTAGCGTCAAGTAGTCGTACATCTCACGATCGAGAATCTCATCGGGACAACCCACAGCTCTCCCCTCGAGGAGTGCCGGCGTTATCCCATCGCAGTAACGCCCGGGTATGGAGAGCGACCCTACGGATGCGGTATAAGAGACGATGCGGATCCCCTCACGGGCTAATATCTGCCGGGCTATCTCACCTGCTATCACCCTGACGAGTGTCTCCCGGGCAGAGGCTCTCCCTCCTCCCCTGTGGTCACGTATGCCATACTTGATGTGGTAAGTATAGTCGGCATGAGAGGGGCGGAATGTCGTCCTGAGGTGATCGTAGTCGTGAGAGGAGTGGTTCTCGTTCGGAATGATAAATGCAATGGGTGTGCCCGTTGTCGCACCTTCGAACAGTCCCGACAGAAACTTCGGCAAGTCCTTCTCCGCTCGGGCGGTGGAGATGCCCCCTTTTCCTCTTCGACGCTCGATGGCAACGGCTATACCATCTATATCGATCTTGAAGCCGGGAGGGCAACCATCGATCACTCCTCCTATGGCATAGCCGTGAGACTCTCCGAAAGTCGTCAAGCGAAACATCCGTCCGAAAGTATTCATACTCGTAGGCTTTGTTGATAGTTCTTTGTCTTGACAAAGATACATTATTTAGGCAGAGTTTGATGTATGAGTGCTTCCCACCGACCACGAGCCCCAATCTTGGCGACAAGTCGTGCCGGCGGCGGATCGCGCAATCGACTAAGAAATAGATGCATTACGGCAACAAAACTTCGTCCTTGCCGTATCTGAAGTTGAGTACTGTGCCTGAAAACTAATAATCTGTGCCTGAAAAACACTTTTCAGCCCCGGAAAATTAAAAATCGGCCGCTGAACTCCACATCCTTCCCCATTCTTTGGAAGTTTATTCCCGTGGAAGAGGAAAATACTGAGGGGCGTTTGTAGCATTCGCTACCGCTGTATCTCTCATCCTTTCGGACTCCTCTTGAGCTCCGTGTGCCATATCTCTGTCCGGAGTATGTGTCGGAGTTTCATTATGTTTACGGGTGAGAAAAAGTTGTTACCTTTGTTAGACTAAGAGGTCAATGGTTTTTATACTATGCAGAGTGCCGTAAGTCGGGGTTCAAGTATGCAGAAATTTCTACAAAACATCTTTAAGGGAGACAAGGGGATATGGATGGTCATCTTTGGCTTTGTGATCATTTCTATCCTGATGGTCTTCTCTGCCACGAGCAATATCGCCTTTCTGAGCGAACAGAGAGGGGGAGATTTCTATCGCCCTATCCTCAAGCACTGTACGCACGTGCTTATGGCCCTTATGGTCTGTATCGTGGGAGCCAGGATCCCGACCAAGTTTTTTGCAAAGATGTCCAATCTCCTCCTCCTCATCTCCATAATCTTGTTGGTGATGGTGTTCGTAATGGGGGTCGATCGTAACGATGGGAAGAGGTGGATCAGCCTGTTCGGCATGGAGTTCCAACCCTCAGAGATTGCCCGCCTTGCCCTGATCAATTTCACCGCATTCAGACTTGGGAGCCGACAGTATGCCGACAAGGCGACCTTCATATCCATTGCTATAGCAACAGGCCTCATAGCAATCCTGATCTTTGTAGAGAATATCTCGACGGCTCTGTTTATTACTCTCGTCGTCGGCTTGATGTGCGTCATCGGGGGAGCTCACCGAAAGCTCCTGGTCAAGACCGCCCTCGGGGTACTCGTGGCTGGTATCATAGGCGTGGTCGTACTACTGATGATCCCCTCCTCGGTAGTGAAAGGGTTGGGACGATTAGAGACAGGGAAAGCACGTATAGAACGATTTATCCCCAATGTCGATACGGAACAGAACGAACGAAAATACGATGTGGAGAACAAGGACTACCAGATCGTCCAGTCCAAGAAGGCGATGGCTCGCAGTTCGGGCATAGGTGTGGGGCCGGGAAATAGCGAGGCTCGCTTCTTCCTACCGCAGTCCTATTCGGACTTCATCTATGCAATTATTGTGGAGGAATACGGACTGATAGGGAGCTTTGTCGTACTGGCGATATATGTTATCCTATTCTTCAAGATTGCATTTGTGGCTCGGCGGACGAACAGTATGTACCTCAAACTCATGCTTATGGGGATAGGTATAGCCGTGACCCTGCAAGCCCTGATCAATATGATGGTAGCGGTAGGGATCTTCCCCGTAACGGGACAGCCTTTGCCATTCATAAGTCGAGGCGGTACATCGTACATCATAACGGCAGTGTACTTCGCTGTGCTCCTCTCGGTAAGCAATGCTGTGGAGGAGGAGAAGGAGAAAAACTTTGCAGATACTTCGGGAACAAAAGATGGCGTGCAGGTAGAGACTCAGCAGATACCCGTAGTCGATCAGGTCATATATGATAATGTAGAGGAGGACAAGGTATAACTCATGGCAGAGATAAAGAATTCATCGGACGGAACCCCCAGGCGTTATGTCATAAGCGGTGGGGGGACGGGTGGACACATATTCCCGGCTCTCTCGATCGCCAACGAGATCCGTAGACGAGATCCAAGGGCACAGATACTCTTCGTGGGCGCAAAGGGGCGAATGGAGGCCGAGAAAGTGCCGGCGGCGGGCTATGAAATACTTACGCTCGATGTCAAAGGGCTCGAACGAAAGAAACTGTATAAGAACTTTGCCATCATATACCGGCTCATCAAGAGTATGCTTACCGTACGTAAGGTGCTCAGGAACTTCAGGCCGGATATAGCGATAGGGGTGGGAGGCTATGCCAGTGCTCCCACACTTATGACCGCAAACCTGCTGCGGATACCTACGCTCGTGCAGGAGCAGAACTCGTATGCCGGTGTGACAAATAAAGTAGTCGGACGGAGAGCCAATAGTGTCTGTGTAGCATACAAGGGTATGGAAAGGTTCTTCCCCCAAGAGAAAATCAGACTGACAGGTAACCCTGTCCGGCAAGATCTGTTTACGATCGGAAAGCACGACCCTGCAGCATACGAATACTTCGGGTTGCGTTCGGATCGTAAGACGATACTGGTCATCGGTGGCAGCTTGGGGGCCCGCACGATCAATGAGAGCGTAGCGGATGCTTTGCCTCTCCTGGCAGCAAGGGAAGATATTCAGGTCTTGTGGCAGACCGGTAAGGGGTATGCTGCCAAGGCTCAAGCGCAAGTCAAGGCTCTGGTGGGGGCAACGAATATCGTCACCACGGACTTCGTGTACCGGATGGATATGGCATTTTCTATCGCAGATCTGGTGGTGTCGCGTGCCGGTGCCGGATCAATCTCGGAGTTTTGCCTGCTCAAGCTGCCTGTCATCCTGGTCCCGTCGCCGAATGTGTCCGAAGATCATCAGACTAAGAATGCCCTGGCTCTGGTCGATGAAGGGGCTGCAATAATGGTACGGGACGGGGAGGCTCGTGAGAAACTACTGGCAACGATCTTCGACACAATAGATAATAAGTCTGTCATCGACTCATTATCTTCAAATATAAGTCGGCTTGCTCTTCCCGATGCTGCCAAGGTCATAGTGGATGAGATCGAACAGATTATCGCTCAAAAGAGGAAATCGTAATGATACATAATCAATATATTGGGGAGACTGAAATGGAAAATCGTCCACCCGTCTTCTTTATCGGAATAGGGGGGATAGGGATGAGTGCCATAGCTCGCTACTTCCTACACCATGGCTATGCCGTAGCCGGGTATGATCGGGTAGAGACTCCGATAACGCAGAGCCTGGTAGAGCAGGGTGCCACAGTATTTTATGTGGATGATGAGAGCCTTATCCCACAGATGTTTAAGGGGAAAGATTGCTTGGTGGTATATACTCCTGCCATCCCTAAGGATAATAATGTCCGACTGTATTACGAGCATCTCGGCATAAAGCTCTGCAAGAGAGCTGAGATCCTTGGGCATATTACTGCCCGATCAAGGGCACTTTGTGTTGCCGGCACCCATGGAAAGACTACCACGAGTACGCTTCTTGCCCATCTGTTGCAGCACTCTCATCTCGGCGCAAACGCTTTCCTCGGAGGGCTCTCTCTGAACTATGCTTCAAATCTCCTGCTCAACGAACGTAGCCCTTATATAGTAGTCGAGGCGGATGAGTATGACCGTTCGTTTCATCATCTGACTCCACACAGGGCAATAATAACTTCTACACAGCCCGATCACCTTGATATATATGGAGACGATAGCGCATTCAGGGAAGCATTTGCTCATTTCACTTCGTTGATTACCGAAGGTGGTAGTCTTGTTTTGCATGAAGATGCAGAGCTTGTGCCGCGCCTTGGAGATAATTGTACGCTATCGTATTATGGTGTTTCGCCTAAGTCCGATTATCGTTATGATAAGATGCGATATGAGGATGGGGAACTCTATTTCGACTGGTGCTTCCCTGGTGGTGTGTACACCCGTATGCACATAGGTACACCAATAGAAATAAATGTGCTGAATGCCACAGCTGCACTTGCCATAGCGCAACAGTGTGGCTGCACGGAAGCGGAGTTGAGGGAGGGGCTTTCGACTTTCAGAGGTGTCCATCGCCGATTCGAACGCGTACTGGTAAGTAGAGAGCATCCGATCTTGATAGATGATTACGCTCACCATCCCGATGAAATCCGTGCATCGCTCGCATCTATTCGGAAGCTCTACTCCGATCGCCGTATCACCGTAGTCTTTCAGCCTCATCTATATAGCCGTACATCTGACTTTAAGAAAGAGTTTGGCGAGGCACTAAGTATCTGTGACGATGTCATTCTTCTTGATATCTATCCTGCACGCGAACTGTCTATCCCCGGTATTACATCGCATTCTATCGCTGAACATATGTCGTCTCCGAGATATACCGTGGTATCAAAAGAGGACCTCCTGACCGAACTTAAACGTCACGACTTCGATGTCCTTGTCATGATGGGTGCGGGAGATATCGAATTTGAAGTCCCTAAGGTCAAAGAGTATCTCACGTCAATTACATTATGAGGATAAAACGGTTGCTTACGAGACTCCTAATAGGAAGTGGGGTATTGTTATGTCTTGCTTTGTTGGCATATACATTCTTTGTGTCAGCCAACCGGGTATCCAATGCGGACGAAGGGCGCCTTGTCATCCCGAAACACACTAAAGTAAAGATGATAAACGAAGAGGCTGAGGAGTCTTTTATCAATCCGCAAGAGGTCGTTCGCTTACTTCCGTTTGATGCTAAGGATACTTTGCCGGTAAAGGTCAATACGCATCGACTTGAAAGTCTGCTCATTGCTAAGTCGTCATATATATCGGATGTCAATATCTATATAGCACCTCTGGACAAGAGTCTCAATATCCGTATCACACAGCGGCAACCTATCATTCGCTATTTCCATGCCGGACACTCATATTATATAGATCGGGACGGATGGATCTTCGAGAATCGTACCGGAGCTTCTGCACACGTCCCTCTTGCAACGGGTGATGTTTCGATAGAGACGGCCCAATCGCTTTTATTCCCTTTGGGGCAGTTTATGATGGAACATGAGGTATGGAGGGAGTTCATAGGGGCTATTCATATCCCGCATGATGGGGGGATTTACCTCTATCCCAGGGTAGGGGATTATGTTTTTGTCATAGATGATTTGGAGGACATCGAGGACAAACTCTCAAAGATCCCGATCTTCTACAAAACCATATTGCCAAGAGTGGGCGCAGAGAAATACAAAATCATCAACCTTTCGTACAAAAAACAAATAGTGTGTAAGTATAGATGACTTCACCTTAACTCAATAAGTAAGCACTCTCTACGCTGTTTGTGGTAAAAATATCTTATCTTTGTGACCTGATATATCCGAACGTAAAGAAATCATTAAATACATATCATAACAACTTACAACGCAAATGCAAAACAAAGGTTTAATTAAAGGAGTAGCAGTGGCTCTGGTTGTGATTTGTGCGTTCTATTTGTCCTTCTCATTTGTGTCCGGACATTACGCCAACAAAGCCAAAGCCTATGCTCAGGGCGATTTGATGAAAGAGATCAAGTACCTTGATTCTTTATCATCTCAGAAAGTATGGCTTAACTATACTCTTAAGGAAGTCAGAGACAATGAAATCGGTCTCGGCTTGGACTTGAAGGGTGGTATGAACGTCATCCTTGAGCTAAATGTGGCTGACGTAGTGAGAAATCTCTCAGGGAATAGTCAAGACCCAACGTTCCTTGCTGCGATGGAGTCTGCAGAGAAGTTGCATGAACGTTCTCAGAAGGACTTCATAACACTGTTCGTAGAAGAGTTTCAGCGTATCGACAAAGGGGCGAGATTGGCTGCCATCTTTGGGACGCTTGAATTGAAAGATCGTATCTCGACCACATCGTCTGACAATGAAGTGGAGAAGGTACTCCGGACAGAGGTAAAGGATGCCATAGACAGTTCTTTCAAAGTACTCCGTACCCGTATTGACCGTTTCGGGGTTGTTGCTCCCAACATCCAAAGACTTGAGACCAACGGTCGTATCCTTGTGGAGCTTCCCGGTGTAAAAGAGCCGGAGCGTGTGCGTAAGTTACTCCAAGGTAGTGCTAACCTTGAGTTTTGGGAAGCATACTTGGCTCCGGAGGTATTCCAATATCTTCAGAAAGCCGATCAGGTCCTTGCTCAGCTTGCTAAGAGAGGATCACATACCGAAGAGGTAGTTGTAGAGGACGTAGTTGCGGACGCAGCTCCCGTGGATTCTACTGCTACATCAAGCCTTGATAGTCTTGCTGCACGTGCGGCTGAGACCACGACTGCTACTGATGCGGGTCAGTCCGCAGCTGTTGCTCAAGACCACCCGCTCCTTTCCCTACTTGCTCTGACCAATCAAGGTGCTATTGTAGGTGAAGCTATGGCTGCAGACATTCCTGCCATTGACTCAATGCTCAACCTTCCACAGGTCAAAGAAGTGCTCCCTCGCACCCTTAAATTGAGGTGGGGGGCAAAGGAGAAAGCCGAAGGCTCCAAAGTATACCAACTCTATGCCCTGAAGCAGACTCGCCGCGATGGGGCCGCTGCTCTCTCAGGTGATGTCATCACCACTGCCGAAAGCACTATTATCAATCAGCAGGGTCGCCAAGAGCCGGCTGTCTCTATGACAATGAACGCCGAAGGAGCCAAGGAGTGGGCCCGCTTGACCAAGGAAAATGTAAATCGTCCTATCGCCATTGTCTTGGACGATGTAGTATACTCTGCTCCGAATGTCATCAATGCCATCACAGATGGTTCGTCTCAGATCACCGGTAACTTCACTGTGGATGAAGCAAATGACTTGGCCAATACCTTGAAGTCCGGTAAGATGGCTGCATCTGTTCGCATAGTTCAGGAAGACGTCGTCGGACCATCTCTTGGTAAGGAGGCGATCAATGCCGGTATCATTTCGTTTATCATTGCGCTCCTCCTCCTGATGGTTTATATGTGTGCAATGTATGGACTCTTTCCGGGTCTTGTAGTAAATGCTGCCCTTATCCTCAACCTCTTCTTCACCCTTGGTATACTTGCTTCGCTCCATGCCGTACTGACCCTCTCCGGTATTGCTGGTCTCGTGCTCACACTTGGTATGGCTGTGGATGCCAACGTGCTTATCTTCGAGCGTATCAAGGAGGAGTTGCGTGCCGGGAAGTCTATGCTTAAGGCGATTGAAGACGGTTACAAGAACGCCTTCTCTGCGATCATCGACTCCAACGTCACCACTATCATCACCGGTATCATCCTCTTCATGTTTGGTACGGGTCCTATCCGTGGTTTTGCCACTACGCTTATCATCGGTCTTATCTGTTCGTTTATCACAGCCGTGTTTATTACACGTTTGGTCTTCGAGGCCCTTGCACGCAGAGGCAAGATGGATAAGATGACCTACACAACTGCGATCTCCAAGAACTTCCTGGTAAATACGAAGTTCAACTTCATCGGTAAGAGGAACTCAGGCTATATACTCCCTCTCGCGATCATTGCGGCAGGAGCCATAGCAATCTCTACCATCGGGCTCAATAGCGGTATAGACTTCACGGGAGGACGTAACTATGTCGTGAAATTCGATAGAGCAGTCTCTACGGCAGAAGTCTCAAGCTTGTTGGCTCCGAATCTGGCAGGTCAGGTCAATGTGATCACTATCGGTTCGCCCGAACAGGTACGTGTATCCACCAACTATCGTATCCTTGAGAATACACCTGAGGTAGACGTCGATATCGAAAATAAGCTCTATGAGAGCTTGAAGCCGATCCTCGGAGAGAACGTTACCAAAGATCAGTTCGTAGACTCCTACATCCAAAGCTCACAAAAGGTGGGCGCAAGCATGGCAGACGATATCAAGACCGGAGCCGTCATTGCGGTGATCGTCTCACTCTTCTTTATGGCTCTGTACATCTTGATACGATTTAGAGATGTTGCCTTCTCGGTAGGGGCATTTGCATCAGTGACAGTGACCACCTTCATTATCATTGCTCTCTATGCACTTCTCTGGAAGATTATGCCATTCTCTATGGAAGTCGATCAGAACTTCATCGCTGCGGTACTTGCGATTATCGGTTACTCTATCAACGATACCGTGGTCGTCTTCGACCGGATCCGTGAGACGCTGAAGGACTATCCGACTCGCAATAGGTTCGATGTCTTCAACCATGCACTCAATTCTACGCTCGGACGTACATTCAATACGAGTTTCAGTACCTTCCTCGTAGTATTGATCATCTTCATCTTCGGTGGTGCTAATATCCGTAGCTTCACATTTGCAATCATGATTGGGGTAGTCTTTGGTACCTACGCTACGCTCTTCGTGGCGACACCGATCGCTTATCTCATCAACAACCGCAAGTTCTTGAAGAAGAATAACGCAACAAAGTAAGGGACAACCTCCCTACTTGATACCACAAGGGGTAGTACGAATCAAAGCTCGTACTACCCTTACTTTTCTCCCACTATACGTCCGCCTCAACGGACTTTCTCCCAAGTCGATGTGGCACCCTGCCCATAAATTTATTTCCTAAGTCGCATCCGTGAAATGGGCTATCTCCATACGGCATCGCTCCAATCGACATCCATACTCGTACACAATCGCTCCTGGGTAGGAGTGCTCCGCACAATCTGATCTAAGACTTCCGGCATCAAACTTATGGATAGCCGCACCCGAACTAATCTCCCGCCCCCGGTTATTACTTTTCCGCCACTGATTATTATTTTTCCACCATGGAAAACTACTTTCCCGCACCGGATCCCGGCTTCACGTGCGGTTGATGATAACTCTTCGCCCCGCAAGTATATCAAAGCAGATGAGGTCTGATTCTCGACACTTCTCCATTCCCAATGCCCTCCCTCCCGGATGTCTCGAAGTAGTTACGACAAGTAGGGCTGATGCGATAGGTAATACACAGTTTGGAATAGGTAGTAAAAGTCTCACTCCCTCCAGGGTAATGCAAGGAGAGTACAAGGTAGAGTACACGATGGGGTATACTGACTATAATGTCATTGCAACGAGCTGCAATGCTCAAGGTTCGCTAATAGAGCCGCCCCATTACAGTAGTTTCCGCCCCACCCTTCAGACTTATTCAAGTAATGATCAGGCAGTATTGCCAGCCTATGGCATACATCCCCACAATTTTATCCTTATTCCTTTTGCCATTAATTCTTTTTGTATAACTTTGTGCCGTGGGACTAAACCACTGAGAGCGGGCCGCGAAGTCGCAAAGTATAAGAAGAGCCGACAGTACTGTCGGCTCTTCTTCTTATCGGGATCCCCTGCAATTTGGCTTCCAAGTCTCAAGGCTACTTGTCGTATGTGAAAGCTATCCCCCCCTATCAGGAAAGTTAGAGCTTGAGGTTGCGTTTAGTCGTGCCGAATATTCTATACCCCATTAAGGTGCTATCGGAAGTCTGCGTAGTGTCAAGCCACTCTTCTCCACACGTATTTTGATTCCGCTGAAGTATAATTGGGTGTCGTTATATCAGATCTTTCGTCTCTGAAGTTGGCTTGTATTTAGCTCTTAGTCATATACACGCCAACTTTCGCGCTTTTGTTTCCGATTATGTGATTAAGCAAAAATCGCTCCAGGGTAAAAAGGCAGGGACTAATTTAATTGTGATACTATTATTCAATCATCTTTATTACATACAAATTCCCATTAAGTTCTGTACTTTAAACAAGACCTATGGGAATTGAATGCAACTTTAAATACAAGAAAAAAGGCTAACGTAAGCACTTAGTGCTGTACGTTAGCCTTTCCTTTTATATAGTGGTGCCACAAGAAATCGAATAAAATTGATAAGTGGCTGTATTTCTTTGAGTTTATATTCTGCAAAAGACCTAATCTCCCGCTATTGCTCCACCGATTTTCTGCAATGCTTTGCTTCTTTTTCGTGGGTGATATTCTTATCTATGTGCAAAGGTAATACTATCCACAGAGAAAGACGAAGTTTTCTCTGTTTTTCTTTTCGAAAAGTTGTTCATACAGAAAGTGTTTCGTGTTTCTCTCACCCTATTTCCTCATTATCACGGCAGTCTTATCTATGAAAACGGTATCTCACTTCTTGTTCTATCATCTCCGATGTTACCCTCCAAGTTTAGATCTAGGTTTTTGCATCGGTTCATTCATTCTCGTTTTCCTCGGCGAAGGTAGTTCCAGCGTCTGATAGACAACAAGGTCGAGCAGCAAGCCGTTAGGGCAACAATCTCCACACTTCCATTTCATTACAGCTAGTATTCTTGCCCTAAACCTTGTTGTCCTTGCCTCCTAACTTTTTATTGCCTTGAAACGAAAACGACCGACACGATGGAAAAACGCATAAAATATCGGATATGAGAGACGTTGAAAAAATGGAATGGAAACTCAACTCCCTCTTCTCTGGAATCCGCATAAAATCAAAACATCCGATTGGTCATTATTGAAGAGTAGTGGGATGTTGGTGGCAGACGACTCACAATAGCTTCCTAAACTTCATTTCAGCCAATCTGTTGATTTCCTCCTTATAGGTTTCAAGATGATGTAGAATGATGTTCTCTACATAGATACCAATGGTCATATCCCTATTTCTCATTGACATAACTATTTCCGCCAACGTGTCCTGCAACTCTTTGGCAATATAGATGGTCTTGCGATTTTTCAAGGTGTTGCGGCAGATGAAAAGGGATTCATAATCGTCTTTGGCTGCCATACGTTTTTCTCGCTTCTGGATTTTTACAAAATCCTTTGCCATAGGTTCATTGTCTTGAGACTTCAAACTTACAGAAGGCTCTTCTGTTTGAGAGGTTTTCATCTCACTCTCTTTTCGTTTCATGGGAAGACCTTGCGAAATAAGTTCTCGGATGGCAACAGGATTAACCGTGCCGATTTTCTTCTCTGTCATACTCTTTTGGTTTTAATTGTAATACATTCTTTGGTCACTTTAATATAGGCATATTCACTTCCTTGAAAGAATCTGCCCGTTATCGGATATTGGTGTTGCTATGGGTTTACTTCCATATGAACATCTCCTTTTACTTATGTATTCCGGTAGAGGGTTCTATTTTTGATTATCAGGACAATCGTTCGATTGTATCCGCTTTCGCACGTTCATACATTTGAGGATATACCCCATTCATCAATGATGTTATAGATATATACCCTCGTAGGCACACCCGACAATGCAAAAATATGGCTTTACGATGCGGTATTCAGTAGCTCTTTCCTAACTGTGTACTTGTGGCGTCGATTTGCGTATCTGTGGCTCTGTGAGAGGCAAGTGGTTTAGACACAACGCTTAGTAACTTTGCACCCAAGCGGTGAGCAGGTGCATTCGAGGTATAAAACCTCTCTTTTCGAGAAAGAAATGCTCCATTCTTCGGGACGGAGTTATTTGCATCTGGCAAATAGCAAGATATGTTTTATGCAGCACGACTCCGTTTTTGCAGCATAAAACCCTTGCTCTTGCAGAGAGCTGAAAAAACTCCAAAGTCGTTTTTTCTTGAAAGAGAGAACGCAATGCCTCAAATGCCGGTTATGCCGTGAGACACTAAAATCCGAAGTAAAAAATGAAAATGAAGAAAATTCGGAGCGCACGCTCCAAAGAGAAGACAGAAAAGCGTGTTTCGGTCAATTTCACACCGACGGAATACGCTCATTTCCTCACGATGAAAGAGGAAAGTAGTGTACCAAGTCTGTCCCTGTTTATCAAAGCGAGGGTATTTAATGAGACTTTCCGAGTGATAAAAGTCGATCGTTCCTTGCTTGATTATTATCAAAAACTGACGATTTTGTACGGACAATTCCGCAGTGTAGGAGTCAATTACAACCAGACTGTAGTCGCAATGAAGAGCAATTTCACGGAAAAGAAAGCCTTTGCTATGCTCGCAAAGTTGGAGAAACTGACGCTTGAACTGGCAATAATCGGAGGTAAAATCGTGCAATTGACTCGTGAATTTCAAGAGAAATGGCAACATCGGCAGTAGTCTTTTTACATCGTATCGTTCCTTGCATGGATAAAACCAAGCTTCACTTGATTCTTGTTTATCATTGTTTTTGTTCCTTATCTCTGATTACCCGTTTTTTCGTCAGATAGAGGGTTATCCACATGCAGGTATATGATGGAGATTTGCAGCAAGCATCTGTTTTCGATTTGAATAAGAGATGAAATGAGGGCAAAGAAGAAAGCAGAGGGTTCTGCTCCCGTCTTCGCCCTCTTGGTTAGAGGCTATGGTTTAGTTGCCGAGCCATTCTATTGCCATGGGGTTTCCTACAGTGGTTATCATAGGAGTTGGATTGACCTCAGATGTCCGAGGATTGAGATAATAGATTCCTTTGGTGGTTGCTGAGGCATTGCAGATAGCCAAACCGTCCTTATACTTAGAGACCAATATACCGTAACCGTTGGACAATTTCAGTCCTTCGATTTTCGTCATCTTCTGATTGTACAGGTCAAATACAACGGCTCTGCTTGCGATAGCGGCATGCCCTGTTTCGCCGGGCTTGTAATAACCCGGAACATCAATGTATCCGTAGGCTTTGCCATTGGCTACATAACAGATAGAAGCCGCAAATCCGGCCATTTTCTCTTCTCCTTCGATAGTTGCTCCGGTTATCGTCCAATGATATGCGGGGTCAAAATCCGTTTCGCCCTTTTTGATTCGCAGTATGCCTGCCTTATGTCCTGCAACCATTCCGAAATTGCCGAGACAAGAGATGTATATATCCCCTTTCTCATCCATGAACAAAGACTTCGGGTCGATGGGACGTGTGGCTTGAGAGAAACCGCTGGCTTTCTCCGAAATCATCTTGACCAGCCTGTCCGTCTTCGTGTCGATAACGGCTACATCTGCCTGTTTGTAATTCTCAGGGCTTGTCCAGCCTCCCACCATCTGACTTAGACCTGCAAACACATATCCGTCACGCTCTATCATAATTCCTATGTCGGGATTATTGTCCTGTATGCCCAAGGATGTCAGATCTATCTCTCCTGTCTTCTGCATTGTCTCGGGATTGAAAATGTAGATTACCCCCAATCCGGCAAGCGACAGATACGCCTTTGTCGGAGACAACTTGACGAGACTGTTGGCACTGTTATTGGCAGGCAATTGCAGAGCTCCCACTTTTTGTAAACCACCATTTATGCGGCGATACTTGATCAGCTCATTCTTGTCCATAGTCATATGATAGCTCGGGAATACATAGACCTCATCACCTATTACCATGGGGTAAGAACTGCCAAAGGGAACGTTTATGCCATTCTTATTGTCAACAGCCATCGTCGTGCCCAACTTGGGCTCGTCAATGAGTTGCATATAGACTGTTCCATCCATACCCGTTGCATTGGGCAAGGCTGTCAGCAGCAGTACATTTCCCGTACCTCCTGCTATGGGAGTGTCCGGATCGTTCTTGTCACATGAGTTGAGACACAGTGCAGCAAATATGGCTGCTGCGAAAATCATTTTCTTTTTCATTGTTTTTTTGTTTAATTGATTATTAGATGATTGATTACTTGAACACATATCTGAATCTGACGGTGAAACTGCGTCCCGGCAAGGGGCGGTTGAATTCGCTGATCATTTGCGTATCGGTTAGGTTGTTTATTTTCCCCATAATGAAGTAGCGTCCATTGCCGAAACTCTGCTCAAAGCCCATACTGCATGAGAAGGTTCGCGGTATACGATGCTGCTGGAATTGGCTTTGCTCGAAGTCATAAAGGTATTCCTCCACAAATGAAGCATCGGTAAATATGCGCGTGTTCATTCCTCTGCCTCCGAATAGGTTCTCCTTGTGAAACTCCAGCCCTGCATTTGCCATCAGATAAGGGATATTGGGCATACGACTGCCCTTCGTTGGATTGGCAACGGTGGTATTCTGTTCATACTTACGCATATCTCGCAGGTCTTGATAAGTCGCGTTTACGTAACCATAGAGCCAGCATGTAACATCGGCTTTCACCTCTGCTTCCACACCAATGGTCCTCATCTCACCAAAATTCTGATACTGCGACTGCAAGAAGCCTCCCGTAAAGCGAATCATGTTCTGCAGATACATGTAGAACCCGTTCACTTCCACTTGCAGGTTGCTGGGCGCCTTTCCTGTCAGGTCAAACAGCATCCCCACGTTTACACTTGTGTTGCGCTCGGGTATCAAATTGCCCGCAGGAGCGATTACATATCCATCGCCCAGCAGTTCTTCTTCCGACGGAAGCCTTACATCATACCCGAGTGATGCCTTTGCCATCAGGTTGGGAGTGATGCGGTAACGAAGCGCATTGCTGATACCGAAATCATTCTTGCGGGTATCTATATCTTCCGCCGAATTTGTAAGAATACTTGCCATCCGCGTTTTCATCGAATAGTGATAATACTTGATATTGACAGAATTGAGGAACTTATCGTCCGAGGAGCGATAGTCGTAGTTCAAACCTGCCACCCAGCTGAGCATATCACTTGGAAATTCCGTACGGTAGCCTATGACCTTGTCCTTCATTGCATCGTTTGGGTTGGCATGGGCATATTTCAGCAAAGAGTTGAAGTTGACCGAATGGTTCTCATTGACAAGATAGTTGAGATTCAATTTGTGCTGCAACTGATGCTTATTATTCACCAACAGTGATGCCCATTTGCCGATTTCGCCACCGAATTCGGAAGCTGCCGGATAATGCGTTCCGTCCCAGTGTGTGCGATGAGAGGCGGTGTCGGCAAAATGATAGTTGGTATAAATATACCCCAGTTGCCAATCCAAGTCCAGCCCTTCCAAGAGGAAATTGTCCTTCTCCAGCTTATTGCCGAAAATAAAGGCGTTGGAATGGCTGTGGGCATACTGAATGTTTGACTCTATTCCCTGTATATCCTTATAGGTATGTACGAAGACAGGTTCAAGTTCCACCAGGTCAAACCACCATTTCCGTGCCTTAAAGCTGCCGCCGACAACCGTCTTCTTGAACTTGTCGTGATCTCGGGTTATTGTAAGTCCCTCCTGAAAGGGAGACTTCATCTTGTAGTTATTGTCGGAATGGTTATAAAAACCTCCCACCCCGAACTCGATACCTTTTGGCGCAATATTCATCTTGCTCACCACAGATGCTTTATGGGTGTTGAAACTGCCGTAAGAATAATTCACGTCCAAATACTTGGGCGGATACTCCTTGATGACAATATTCACCGCTCCACCCACGGCAGAACCTCCAAACTTGGCGGGAACAACTCCTTTGTATATCTCAATGCGATCAATCATTTCCACCGGAATATCATTGAGGTCGATAAAATCGGAATTGTCGTTCATCGGCTGTCCGTCAAGGAAAAGTCCAATGCGTTTGCCTTCCAACCCACGCACCGAAATACGGGAAGCACTGCCCATGCCACCCATCGTCCGTACGGTGACACCGGCAGTCTTTGCCAGGACGTCTTGCACATTATTGACCGTCCCTTGTATCTGACTCATGCTGATTACGGATATAGGCATGGCCTGCTCACGTATCTTGCGGGCTTTGCTCTTACCCATCACAATCACCTCTTCGAGCGATTGGGATAGGGCTTTCATGCGAATGATGATTTTCTTACCTCTCTCTTTACCCACTGCGACCTTACAGGTTTGCGTATGGTACCCCATAAACCTCACGGTAAGCGTATAGGTGGCTGTGGGAATATCAGAAAAAGAGAACTCCCCATGCTCATCTGTCGCAACGCCTTTTTTCAGTTCCTCGATAAAGATGGTTGCACTGGGCAGTGGTTCTTCGCCTGAGTCGTCGATGACCATGCCCGCCAACCGTCCACCCCGTGTTTGAGCAAATACACTGATACTCATGAACATCAGTGATAAGAAAAGATAGAGTACTTTCTGTTTCATTGTTTCCCCATCTGGATATTAAAGCCCTGTATCGGATGCTTCGGATGTACCTCCGGGTGTAGGATTTGGTGTAACCGGTGTCGCTTCTCCTTCACGTATCACCACGCGCTGTACATTCTTTGCCTGATTGCGCATTTCTTGCTTCGGGAAGAACTGTATGCGAGGCGTTTTGAGCGTATCTGTGGTAACGGCTTTTTCCGTTTCCATGCGTTTGCCGTTGGATACAACCTTAAACGATCCGAGGTCGGCCAAATCAACGGTTCTACCGCTGAACATCTCTTCACGCACAATCTCCGCCAAGGCCGTGATGGCGGCACGCACATCGGCACGGCTTAGGGCTGTGGCATTGATAATACGGTCTTCTACCTGACGAGTAGTAATCTTATCTTGCGCAACGGGAGCGGCATAATACATCGTTTTTCCTTTGTGTTTACCCACGCGCATTACTTCTTTCTTTATGTTGTATAGTAACATGTTGCTTTCCTGTTTTGAGGTTTATACTTTGAATTCTTTTTGTCGTTCTATTGGAACGATCTTTGTCGTTTAACTTAAACGACTCGAGCGATTGTACTGGAACAGCTTAAATCGTTTAACTTAAACGATTCCACTCGTTCCGGTTATGCTGCTTTTCGGTTGCTGTCTCTTGCTCTATTCATTGTTTTTTCTCTTAAATATGACTGTGATTATTGTTTTTCCTTATGCCTATTCAATGTCAAGAGCGATACTGCGAAAATCAGGGTGCACACCAAATTGTTCCATCCGCCTGCTATCAGTACAAGGAACGGTTGCGGTAGCATCTGCCAAAGAAAATTGAACCAAATCGTCACCAATGGTGTTGCCAAAACTATCCAACGAGGAAAAGAAGTCTGCTTTTGCAACACCGGCACACAGAATAGCAACCAGCCTATTCCCATCAGAGAGAAAGCGAGTCCACCCAATAATCGGGCATAGGAGAAGAGGTTGCCGATGAGCTCGGGGTGTCCCTGTGCAGATACGATACCGAAAGCGGGGAAAAAGGCATGAAAAGCTCCCCCGATAAGCATGCTTAGGGAAAGCGATGCGTACATCCAAAAGGCTGTCTTCTTACGAGTTTTCTTAATCCTGAGAAACAAATGATAGAACCCGATGATATATAGCACCGCAGCCAAGGGCCCCATTAGTCCGCCGACAAAGAGACGCTCCAAAGGAACCGACCCCATGGAGGGCAACAAATCATTGTCTACGTCGGGAATGGGTTGCGTCGTAAAATACAAAAGCATATCGCCTGCATACATCATCAGGCTTCCTGCGAGTCCGGCATATCCGGTGAGTCTGAGATTTTTGTTCATACTTTTACTTCTTAAAAATTATATTTTGCCTTTGCCCATATTTCTGAATTGTTTTTGTACCTACCGAGTATCCCCTCATTGCCTCCAAACCAATCATAACCTACCGAGAGTTGGATGTGGTCATTCAGTGCATAAGAGGAGGTAAAGCGACTGAACCAGCCCTTGTAGTTGAGGTCGAAATAGGTGAAGTTGGAGAGCTGCCATGTGCTGTCCAACAGTTTTTTCGACACATTGAGTGTGAGGAGTGACTGATGGCGAGGTTGTGCTATTTGGTCTTCATATCGCAGAATACTTTCCGAAGAAAACTGCGCCATCACCATCCATTCATGAGGCGCATACCAATCCACGCCCACGAGATAATTCACCGTGTTGAAGCCCTTCTGCTCCATAGCTCCCGCCTCGGGCTTGTAGCTGAAATGTTTACCCACATTGAACGCTGCTTCGCCACGCAGGACAAACTGCCCCAACGGCTTGGATATATCTCCTCCGAAGAATCCCATGCGGTAATATTGCGGAGATACGGTCATGTGGGTGCCTGAAGACCGATAAGTAATCACGGGCATCTTGTTCCACGTATGCAATGCAGCAATGGAGAAATCCACTCCCGGCAAGGTGAAGCAGAGTTTTCCCCCATATTCTATGTTGGAAAATCGGAGCTTTGGGCGACTTCCGTCCTCATTCCAGACAAGAGGCAGAGCGGTGCTTTTAGGCAGCACACTCCATGGATTTTCTGCATCGGTCGGAAACTTATATCCCTCGAAGGTCGGCACGGCAAGCAGTTCTAATTTCATCTTCTCATTGAAGACAAAGAAGCGCAGGGCATTGACCGGCATACGGATGTCGTCATAGTCTTGTGCCAAGAACTCCGTCATATCCATCGGCGAAACCAAGTCGATGATACGCACACCGTCTGCCACACCCCAAATGACCAATTGCCGACCGAGGCGAAAGCCCCAGTGCTCCTCCCTGTGGTCGAGATATGCCTCCCGCAACTCAAAACCCGTGCCTTCCTTTAGTAAGGCGTTGTGGGTAGCGTTGAATGAAACGAAAAACGATGACCCTCCAAAGCTTTTTCCTATTTCGCCTCTTATTCTGGTACGTGAAGACATCAAGTCACTAGGTTTTTCAGAACGGATAGCGTGATAAGTATCTACAAAACCTTTGATCTGCCAAGAAGATTCTCCCATATCTTGCCCCCATACAGTATTTATAGGCAGGAATAAAAGAAACAGCAGCAAGAACTTTGCAGAATGATTACTTGTGTTTGTCATCAGAACCTACCTTTCTCCAAAGTGGTAACATTGAATTTTGTCTCCTCCATGGGAAGGTCATACTTGGGATTCTTAATTTCAAGAATCGTTTGATGCTCTGTCTGCACATTGGTCATGTGTAGTTTTTGGGCAACCCAAAATCCTGCGACCTTAGCAATGTCCGATAATTCAAGGCGGCGGTGCAGCTTCTCCATCTTGTCATAGTACTCCACCCTGACGGCTATAAGACAGTCTTGGCGTATGAAGGCTATTTTCTTGGAATAAATCTCGCGTTTGTCTTTGGGCGTAGATTCCAATTTCCAACACTTATGCCCATCTATTTCTTCTTCACCCAGAAGTTTGTGCGTATCCTCATCCACGTTGCGACTGCCCATGTCGTCATAGGTAAAGTCACTGCCCATAAAGTAATCCTGCTTGGCAGACGAGCCACTGATACGGCGGGTCTTCTTCATGGCGGGCAGGTAGAGCCATTTATCATCGTCCTTGTCGGGATCGTCGTAATCCCACGTGAGAAACCCCGTACCTTTTACGTCACCGGGGTATTGGAAGAACATAATGCTCTTGCGGTCTTTCTTTCCTTTGCCCACGTCGATGGAATAAGAAATCAGTTTGCGCTCGCGCACTGCTCCGCGCTTATTAATCAGTTTCATCACCAATTCTGACTGACGGGTATCGCCATCGGGACGGTCTTTTACTTTTTGGGCAATCTCTCTGCCAGTTTGTGCCATTGCTGTGGTGGCAAAAGCCAATACCACCAAACTTGTTAAAATAATTCTTTTCATCTTAGTTGATATTTTGTTGTTGTTTTTATCCCATTGACTTTTCGAGCATCTTCCGGTAAGTCATCGATTGCGTCTGCAACTCTGCGTCAGTGCCCATAGCCTCAATCTTGCCTTGATTGAGCAGCACGATTTTATCGGCTCCGCGAATGGTACGCATCCGGTGGGCGATAACAATGACCGTCTTGTCCTTAATCAGTTCCGACAAAGCCTCCTGTATCAGGCTTTCGTTTTCCACGTCCAGCGAGGCAGTGGCTTCGTCCATCAGGATGATGGGAGCATCTTTCAGGATGGCTCTTGCAATGGAGATGCGCTGGCGTTCGCCGCCGGAAAGCCGCTCGCCGTTTTCGCCGATAACGGTCTCCATGCCTTCGGGCATACGGTCGATGAACTCATCGCAGCGAGCTATTCTGGCAACGCGGGCAACCTCTTCGTCCGTAGCTCCTTTTTTGCCTATACGGATATTATCTTTTATGCTGGCGTTGAACAGCACCACATCCTGAAAGACAATGGCATAGTTTTTCAGCAGCGTTTCAGGGTCTATCTGGCTGATGTCCTCGCCACCCAATAGTATTTTACCTTTCTGAATATCCCAGAAACGGGCAGCCAGCTTGG
>JBHBLB010000009.1:0-29932 GCA_041791495.1 Porphyromonas sp. | reverse complement strand
GTATGATAAGATACGGTTATCAGTATTTGAGGTGTGTATTGCGGATACGCTCTTCTTTCTTAAGGATGGAGGAGAGAAGGAAGTATCCCACCAGACCTGATATAATCGTGCCGGCAAAGACCCCGATCTTGGCTTGATTGAGTAGCTGTGCTCCGATCTCTCCTAACGGAGCATACGAGAGGTTTGCGATAAAGAGAGACACAGTAAAACCGATACCGCCGAAGACCGATACGCCAAATAGATTACGTGTAGTCATACCTGCCGGATAACGCACTACGCCCATGCGGGAGAAGAGGTAAGTAAAGCCGAAGATCCCTACCGTCTTTCCGAGGAAGAGTCCTACGAAGACTGCAAGGGGGACACCGGATAGCTCCGCCATCGTGATGCCTCCGAACGTGACGCCCGAATTGACAAAGGCAAACAGAGGAAGGATAAGGTAATTGACAAGAGGGTGAAGGTCATGCTCCATGAACTGCACCGGGCTGATGGTACGTTCTACACGTTTCTCCATCTTTCGCAGTGAGATGAGTTGATTGTGCGCTATGAAGTTGGAATTTTTATTATCTCCTTCGTACGAGACATCGAGTTTATTCACCATCTCTTTCATACTTTCCACAAGCTCGGGTAGCTTCACTGTAGCTTTAGCAGGTACAATGAGAGCGAGGAGTACCCCAGCTATGGTGGTGTGTACCCCAGAGCTTAGGAAGAGTGTCCAGATTATGAAACCGATAAAGTAGTAGATGTATGACTTGTCGAGCCCCTTTTTCCCTAAGAAGTAGGTGGTAATCAAGAGTAATATACCCAGTAAGAGCGGCGTCCATGATATATGCGAAGTATAAAATATTGCAATCACGAGTATGCCCCCTATGTCATCTACTACGGCAAGAGCCGTGAGGAAGATCTTGAGAGATACGGGTACACGCTTGCCCAGAAGCGACAGTACTGCCAGAGCAAATGCAATGTCGGTAGCCATAGGTATGGCAGCACCACGTACAGCAGGCGATTCGTGATCTATGATGAAGAAGAAGATCACGGGGATAATCATACCTCCGACAGCAGCTATGATCGGAAGGAGTGCCTTGCGGAACGTCGATAGCTCACCGATTTTTATCTCTTTCTTGATCTCCAGACCGATGACAAAGAAGAAGATTGCCATAAGAGCATCATTCACGAAGAGCAATAGAGACATCGGTTCGTTGTGATGCTGAAACAAATTATAGCTGCCTATTTCGACATTGACAGGGGCATCGAGTATGGCAAAGTAGATATCTTTCAGTGGGGAGTTGGCAAGGATAATTGCAACGATAGCCGCCAGAAAGAGCAGTACAGAGGGATTTATCTTAGACACGATATTGCCCAATCTGTAGAGATTCTGAGTTTTGACCATGGGTTAAGTTAGTGTTTTGTATGAGGGTTGTTAGTTATGATTACTTGTGAGATACGTCCACCTTTTTCGTCGGTGCCATTGTGGCGTTGCGGATGTCCGTCTGTCTGACCACTGTCTCCGCCAGTCGGTGGAACGCTAGCCCCATGATCGTATCGGTGCGCAGGGCTATCGGGGTCCCTTCATCTCCGGCTTCACGCACACTCTGTACGAGGGGTATCTGAGCGAGTAGGGTCGTGTGCATCTCTTCGGCGAGATTTTTCCCTCCATCTTTCCCGAAGATGTAGTACTTATTCTCGGGGAGTTCGGCAGGAGTAAACCATGCCATATTCTCCACCACTCCGAGCACAGGCACATTGACTTTCGGATCGAGGAACATATTGACCCCTTTTCTGGCATCTGCGAGTGCCACCTCCTGAGGCGTAGTTACGATGACTGCCCCCGTGATACCCAGAGTCTGTATCAGCGAGAGATGGATGTCGCTTGTGCCGGGGGGCAGGTCGAGCAGAAGGAAGTCGAGAGCTCCCCAGTTGCCTTGCGTAATAAGTTGTCCCAAGGCATTGGTAGCCATGGCTCCTCTCCATAGGATGGGGTTCTCGGGATCTACGAAAAATCCGATCGAAAGTAGCTTTACGCCATAGCGTTCGATCGGCTCGATGAGTTCCTGTCCCTCGACCTCAGCAAGTACGGGTCGGGCATCTTCGCACCTGAACATCTTAGGTATCGAGGGCCCGAATATATCGGCGTCGAGAAGCCCCACGCTATAACCTTGGACTGCAAGCGCAACGGCGAGGTTGGCGGTTACGGTGCTCTTGCCTACACCTCCCTTGCCGGAAGATACGGCTATGATGTTTTTGACATCTGGGAGTACAGGCTTCTTTGTATCTTTTACGGCCTCGGGATAGAGGGCACGTATATTGCCCTTGACCTCTATCTCTGGACTTATGAACGTCTCAAGGGTGCTCTCGGCAGCTTTTATGACAGACTTCGCAAACGGGTCGTTGTGCTTCGGGAAACGTATCGAGAACGAAACCTTATTGCCATCTATGCGTATATCGTCTTCTACCATGCCTGCAGCCACGATGTCCTCGGAGTTGCCGGGGTATCGTACCTTACGCAAGGCATCGAGAATGAGGTTGGGGTATAGTTTTAGTGTCATTGTCTTATGGAGTTATTGTAAGTGAATTTCGCTTCGTCTCTGTCGTCCATAGCTACGGTATGGGTCAAGTTCGATTTCTATATCGGGGTCGGTCGAGGTTTCGGTCAGTCGATCCAGTCGGAGACACAAGTACTTGATAGATAATCCTCTCGTACGCCACTGAGTCTCGTAGTAAGTTTGTATCGTACGTAGTACGGAGGTGTCATCGACCATAGTGTCTATGTCTTCGATGTCTGCCTCTATGGTTAGAGCATTGTGTGCGGCAAGGGCACGTGTGAAGGTATAGAGGAACGGGCTGTCGGTCTTGAGATGTAGGAGCCCTTCGGGCGATAGTATCTCCTTGTACATCCTCAAGAAGCGTACCGAGGTAAGGCGTTTGCGCACCTTTTTCATCTGAGGGTCGGGGAAGGTGAGCCATATCTCTGCGATCTCCCCTGCGGCGAAGAATGCCGACAACATCTCTATGTGTGTGCGGAGGAACATAATGTTTGTCAATCCCTCTCGGTGAGCTGTCGTGGCTCCACTCCACATCCTATTGCCTTTGATATCTATGCCGATGAAGTTCTTGTCGGGATACCTGCGCCCGAGTCCGACAGTGTACTCCCCACGACCACAACCCAGTTCGAGGACTATGGGCTTATCGTTCTTGAAAATATCTTGATGCCATCTGCCTTTGTACGGGAAGTCACTGGTCCCCTTTAAGGCTCCGAACGGATATTCAAGTACGTTCGGAAGTTCAGCCATCTCGGCAAACTTGGCTAATTTATTCTTTGACATACGTTGCTTTATACTTCTGTCTTGAGGGAATGATTATTGCAAATATACAAAATAACGAAAGAAGAGCCTTGCCGGATCACGGCAAGTCGCCTCAAAATATCTTATAAATCTACTTATATCACGCCTTTGGGGGACTATCGTGTGGCGGTGGGATTTTGCATCCTTACGGTAATAAGCTTGCGCTTTCCCCTGACTGAAGTTGCTGTCAGGAGCTGACTATTAGTTTTCAGGGGCTGAAACTTGGTTTTCCGCAGCTGAAAACTACTCTTCCGACTCTGAACATAAGTTTGCATCCCGTTCTCCAAAAGTATATGAACGTATAGAGTGAAATATTATTATGATAATCATTATCTTTACGACAATAATTCGGCTTTATCTCGCTCGTAGTGCGAGGAGGGCGACTTGGAACATAATAGTGACAACGTATAGATATAATATGACTAAGATGGAAACTTTGCTGATCACAGGAGCAGAAGGGATGGTGGCCAATCACTTTGCCGCTCTCTATGGCGATAGGTACAACATCCGCTTTCTAAGCCGTCGTCCGATAGGGGCGAATACATACTTCTGGGATCCAGAGACCGAATGCATAGATCCCGAAGCCGTAATGGGGGTAGACCATATCCTCCACCTTGCCGGTGCACGTATATCGAGACATCGCTGGACGGCTCGCTACAAGGACGAGATCCTTACGAGTCGTGCCGGAGGGACGGCCCTGATCGGTACAGCACTGATGGAGAATAATGTCAAGGTCAAGACGTTCATCACTGCCTCCGCAGTCGGTTACTATGGACTGGATAGAGAGGATGTCGTGATGACGGAGACGTCATCTTCGGGCAGAGGGTTTATACCTTATGTGTGCCGAGCTTGGGAGGAGGAGGCGTTGATACTCCATTCCGAGAACCTCGCCGAACGAGTCGTGGTGGCACGCATGGGGTTGGTCTTGTGTCACTATGCGGGAGCGTTGCCACGTATGGCCTTTGGAGCGAAGTACGGTATCGCACCTGTACTCGGAAGCGGTGAGCAATATGTGTCGTGGATACATATCAATGACCTCTGCCGTATGTATCACTTCATGATGCAGTGTGGGCATGTGTCGGGCATCTATAACGCTGTGGCTCCCGAACAGGTTACTTACCGAGAGATCTCCCATGCGCTTGCCGAGGTGCAGGCAGGGAGAGTGTATGAGCTGTGGATCCCAAGCTGTGCAGTACGCTATATATATGACGATGCCGCGGAGATACTGCTCAAGGGGGTACGGGTATCGTCGGACAAGATCGTACGTGCAGGGTTTGAGTTCAAGCATCCGGCACTGTACGAGGCGATCGAAAGTATCCTTATCCCATGACTCCGGGCAAGCTGTATCTGATCCCTGTATCTTTAGGGGAGGCGGAAGCGGAAAGATACCAGCCGGCAATGAATCTTGCCGTCATCTCGAAGCTATCCGTGTATGTCGTCGAAAACGCACGTACGGCGCGCCAGTATATAAAGTCCGTAGCTCCGGATGTACATATGGCGGGGCTTACTATATATGAGATAGACAAGCACAATGGATACTCTTATCCTGAGGAGGTGATAGTGTCCCTCAAGTCGGGACGTGATGTGGGACTGATGTCCGAGGCGGGCTGCCCTGCGGTAGCGGACCCGGGGGGCTTGATTGTCCGTAGAGCTCACCGTGAGGGCATAGAGGTCGTACCGCTTGTAGGGCCATCGTCGATCCTTTTATCGCTGATGGCCTCGGGCTTTTCGGGCCAGAGGTTTGCTTTCCGGGGTTATCTGCCGATAGACGAACGCAAGCGTAAGGCTGCCATCTCAGATATGATCCACCGGGTAGGTATGCACGATGAGACACAGATATTCATAGAGACGCCGTATCGCAACGATAAGTTGCTCACAGAGCTATGCCGATCCCTGCCCGAGACTCTCAGCATCTGTGTCGCCGTAGATCTGACTACGGAGAGGGAAGAGATACATACCCGAACCGTAAAGGTATGGAAGCAGACGGCAGACAAAGTAGATCTGCACAAGAGACCTGCGATATTTCTCATCGGCAAATAATAAACCCTTCAGTATATGTTGATCAAAGTCTATCCGGGGGCATCCCAACCCCAAAACTTGCTCGATACGGTCTCGAAAGTATTGCGAGACGGAGGTATCATCATCTTGCCCACAGATTCGGTGTACAGTATATGTTGCGATGCCCTCAATGCCAAGGCTCTTGAGTCTCTGGCTCAGCTTAAGGGCGTGGACGTACGTAAGTCTTCCTTTGCGATATTCTGTGCTTCGCTCTCTCAGGCAAGCAACTATGCCAGGATAGATGACGATGTTTTTCGTCTGATGAAGGAGAATACCCCCGGGGCATTTACCTTCATCCTTCCGATCAGTTCGACTCTTCCGAAGATATATAAGTGGCGCAAGGAGGTGGGAGTACGTATCCCTGACTGCCCGATGTTGCGTACGATCATCGATTACTATGGCTCTCCCATCACGGGCTTCTCCCTTCCCGAGGGGGATAGTGATAGAGATGACGAGTACGACTATCACCCCGAACTCATAGAAGAACGCTGGGGGAAGATCGTGGATCTCGTACTCGATGGAGGAGAGCTCGGGACTATACCCTCGACCATCGTAGACTGTACTACATCAGACTACGAAATCAAACGCCAGGGTCTCGCTTATCTCCGTATCTGAAACCTGTCGGATAGGGAGTCACAAAACAATACGGGCGTCCTCACCATCGGATGAGGACGCCCGTAGTCTATACAAGGGTAATCAGAACGATATATTGAACCCCAACTGCATTGCGCTCATCCCTTCTACATCTGAGAGGCGATAAGCTGCGTTGATGGAGAAGATGTTCAAGTCATAACCGGCACCGAATGTCCAATAGGAGTGACCGATCCCTTGGTGGTGCCCGACCCTTATCCCGAGATTATCTCTCCAGCGATACTCTATGCCCACTCCTGAGCGTAGAGACTTCCCGTCGATCGAAAGGAACTTACCTATCCCTGCACCTACTTCAATGCTGTGATCGGTTGAAAGTTGTCGGCGCACCGTCGCCCCGAAGCGTAGCTCTGTCGGGAGGCTTACCTTATCTGTTGAGTTCCCGTATTGCAGTTTGCTACCGACATTGTCGAGAGAGAGGTTGAGAGCATAGTCAAGGGCAGGGAGTGCATCGCGCCAAGATAGCATGAGGCTTCCCGCAACAGCCTCTGCTGTCGTGCCTATATAGGAATTGACATACCCGATACGGGCAGATGCGCTCAGTCGTGGAATGATCTGAAAGGCATAACCCAAATCAATGGAGTAATCGCGAGGGTAGATATTCTGGAGCGTACCTGTATTATCGGCAGATGCCACCTTTAGTCCTCCCCAGTATCTGACACCCGCCATAATTGCGTGTCCCTTTGCTACACGGTAGCCTAAGGCCACACTATTGAGTGTATTGTAGCCAAAGTCGACTTCCGGTCGGAACGAAAGAGCGTACGATACTTGAAATGGCTTAGACTGACTTAGCAGAGAAGCGGCGTCGGTATAGATAGCCATCCCCTTTGTACTAATAGCCGGGGCATCTCCCATTGCTGCGGTACGAACATCAGGATTGTGCTGCAGGAATGGCAGGGAGGCATTGCTCTGTGAGTAGGCTTGGAATGTATAGATTGCCACAACCAAGGTGGCATAGATATGTTTACGTTTCATATACTGTCGGTTATATCTTGACAAATGGTTGCGAATTTTTCTTGCCATCAATATCTACATACAAGATGTATGACCCGGGGGATAGCGATGTGATATCGAGCTTGACAGCGAGAGCTCCCGCTGTCGTCGCCGGATAGGTCTTATCGATTACCTTAGAGCCATTGCTGTCTCTCACCTCGACCTTCGCTACTCCTGTGGGCTGGAGCAGGTCAAGATTAAGTTCTGTAGTAGCAGGGATGGGATATACACGGTAGATAAGGTCGTTCTGTACGCACTGAACTGTCAAGACGCCACGGCGTATTGCTCCCTGAACATCCTGTGCCACGATCTCAACGGTGCTGATGCCGAGCTTGGTGGGTTTGATTGTGAGTACTTCCTCATTTACAGAAACAGATACTCCTGCCGCGTTGGATAGCGTACGTGCACTGTATGTGAGCTTGCCACCTTCCGGATCACGATAGTAATCAGATAGGGTAACCTTGCGTTCTCCTGCGTTGAGAGGGATGAATAGTTGCGGTAAACTAACACTCGCTTCGGGTCGAGTATTGTCGTAGACCACGAAGACCAAATCCGTTTGTGCGGATGCTCCGTAGATATCTACTACTTTGATTGTGGTGCGGTATGTCCCCGCAGGCAAAGCCGGACGCAGCTGTACAAGGAGATTTCCCGTATCATCACGCTGAACCAATACTCCTCGTTGCTCACCGCTTACGACAAACTCCCAAGATTGACCATCAAGTTCTTTGACGTTCAATGTACGGGTATAGGTCTGATTTCCCGTAATGCGGATCGGATCGTTTGCGGACCACTCAAGAACAGGTATATTATTGATACCGGTCTTTCCCGAGAAGAGATATGGCTGTGACGTAAGCCCCCAACGATCTTCTGCGACAATAGCAAAGTAGTACTTCGTATCTATCTCAAGCCCTGTCAGCGTCTGAGTAATCTGATCTCCAGCCTTGGCGAAATGAGCATATATCTCACGTTGGGTTGGTGCTGTATTGAAGTTGGCTGTTGTTAGCGGCTCTGTCGAAGCGTATAGGCGATAGCTGGATGCCGTCTCATCATCTTCGTCGGCGACAGCAGCGAAAGCTATCTGTAGACCTGTTAGGTTTTCGACGACTTTGAGATCGGTAATGTTTTCAGGGCGTTTACTACCTTTAGGCATAAGTGCTCTATAAGCATCAATGTATCCACGTCCAACACGTCCTTTGTATGATGGGTTCTCTTCATTAACATTGCGGTCTTTGAGAGAATTGAGGAGACGGCTCTTGAGCTCATCTGCCGTAAACCCTTGTTTGCCGTATTTGGAGACGATAAGTGCTGCAATACCTGAAACGTGAGGACATGCCATAGATGTCCCTGCCATAAAGCTATACTGATTCTTTGGGAATGTACTTAATACTTCTCCATTGACAAGCCAATCGTTTCCACCGGGTGCAAGAATAGATACCCAGTCACCACGGTTGGAATAGTCTGTTACCTTGAAATCAGGACCGAATGCACCGACAGATATAACGGAAGGATAAGCAGCCGGGTAGGCCCTATAATCCATATAATCATTACCGGCAGCAAAAATGACCACTCCTCCCTTCATAGGAGAGTCCGAACGTTGATTACCTTGTTCATCGCATCCTGCGTACTCTATGAAGTATTCTATCGCAGCAACCATTGATGCGGATATCTGTCCTGGGCCAGGATATTGGTACCCCCAAGAGTTTTGACTGATAACAGCACCGGCATCTGCTCCATATTTGATTGCAGGAGCTCCGTCAGCCCCCTTGTCGGGATCGCCAGCGGTTGTAGCGTGTTCAAATATCTGGCAGGATATCATACGTATCCCACTTTCTGCTGTGCCATTACCCCCGGCAACGCCACTTACTCCGATCTTGTTATTGTTCCGAGCTCCTACAGTGCCTGCTACGTGAGTTCCATGCTTGTGTGCCGTTATGATTCCGGTTTTGGATACGAAGTTATAGCCATGGATATCATCAGTGTACCCGTTGTCATCGTCATCTGCATTTTCACTTCCCCCTTGCTCGGAAGAATTGATATATAGGTTTTCTACAAGATCAACGTGTCCGGTGTCGATCCCTCCGTCTACGATTGCAACGATTACATTGGGCTTCCCTGTCTCAACTTCCCAGGCTTTGAAGAGATTGATATCGGCTCCGCTAATGTGCCGTGCATCTTTGCCGCTATTATTATAGTGCCATTGATAAGGAAGGACTGGATCATCGAAAGGTACTGTTGCGTCAGTTGTATTACGTAGAGATATGACTCTGCTAGTTGTCCTTGGCAACTCAACATTATATAGCTTTTCTACTATACTCACTCCAGGTATCTCTTCAAGAGACTTTGCAGCGCGCATTGTTGAAATACGTTCATCAAACTCTATATCATACCAAAGGTGTAATCCTTTCTTACGAGTGCGAGCTTCATATTTCCCTGCATGAGGGAAGACACGTGTCATACTTCGTGCTCCAATCTGCTGGAGATACGTGTCCATATTTATATTTCCGCTTCTCAACCCTGTCGAAGTACTCTCAATAGAAAGTGCATCGCCAAGGTCTGAGGTCAGCTTAACACGTATTATGCCTGCCTTTATCCCCTTATCGCTTTGCGCTTCTGCACTCAGGGAAGAGTTGTCCGTAGACAAATTAGTTTGCTCTTGTCTGCACCCTACTAACGATAAAGCGAGGATAAGACTCGAAATAAATATCTTTTTCATACTCAAAATCATTAGTTTTATTCTAGTGGTGTGACATGGATTTGTACTTTGGGCTCATCTATCCCTTCGTACGAAACATACGATACTAAGACATCAAGGAAGTGATCTAGATGGATAAAGCGATGCCCTGGACCTATATCTCCAAGATAAGTAAAGCCTTCCTTCTTCATCAACTGACGGAATTCTTGGGTAAGGAAAAGGCTACTTTTGTGTGTGAAGTACACCTGATCTCTATTTGAGAGTATAATAAATGCTGCAGACACAGTATGTTTTCCTGTCGTCGCAACGTTATAAACAGTTGCAAGTACTGGGTCTTTATTGACATCAAACCAATAAAGATTCCTTTCTGTTCCTACTACATCGATCTCCGACCTATCTGGATTGAGGGTACCTCCGTTAGCATTTTCCCAAGCTTCTATATTAGCAAGATCACCTTTTGAGAAGGTAAAGTATCTGTACGGAAACTTATCCATCGTTGGCATACTACCGGGTTGCTTAGGCACGTATGTAAATGCTACGTGTGGACTTGCCGCATCTTTGTTTATCTCTGCTCTTACATTTAGCTCGGGATGTTCAAAGACTAAATCACTCTTCTGCTCGAATCCTTGCTTGAGAAGATAAGTCTTTTGCCCTTCCAAATTCAATTTGTTTTGGAAAAATGCTCCATCTGTACAGAATACTTTAGAGCTTTTGTATCTATTATTAAATGTCAGGTAGGTGACTAGGTTGAATACAGGGCTCTTTGTTTTGTAAACCCATTGATAGAGATTAAATACTCCATCGGGCACTGTGATGGTCTCACTTCTACGGTTTATTTCAAACTCTCTTACTGCTTCACTCGTTTCAATGAACCCAAGGTATGGCATTACGTAATAAAGTGTGCCATTCTGTTTTATCGTCACTTCGTACAGTCCTCTCCCATCTTTACTAAGGAGATGGATTTTTCCTACACGATCCTCTCTTTCCTTGTGTTCAGCGACAGAGATCCGTAACTCACTCATAGTATATATAGGTGTAGCAGTAATCCAAGTATCATTGCATTCTACAACCCAATCCTCCAGATTGCTTTCAACATCTATGGTAAAGTCTCCACCCCATTGATTGGTCTCAATGACTTGCGTGCTCGTACTGATCGAAACATTTACTCCGTTTTGATCGATAATTATCTTGTCACGGCTATCACCGGCAATGATAATTATTTCTGAAGTACGCGCTTGCGTGGTGCTGTTTGTTTGCACATCAATGATGAGTTTATTCCCATCCTTTGTGGCGGTGACCCAATCTGCCGTCTTGACGAAGTCCCAAGAAGATTGATTGGTACTGACAGAAACTTCATGCTTTGAAGTACCGCTATCGAGACTTAGTACTCCCTTGGGAGATATCTCTAGTACCGAAGGCTCCGATATACTGTCCTGCTGACACGACTGAAGCAGTATCCCAAGCAGGAACAGTAGAGAGACGAATATCTTTTGTTTCATATCTTGTAGTGTATATTTCATTGTTTCTATTACTCGTGACGCGGATGCATATTGATACGCATTACTCTCTTTGATTCTCCATTTACCATTTCACTACGGATCCATACGTCCATAAAGAGATTTTTTGCCTCGTTCTTATACTTGTAGAGATTGATCCAATCAATCTTCGTTACGAGGACAAATCCTTCTTGAGCTAAGAGTTTTCGGAATTCTCTCGTCAGGTATGGAGTGTTCTTGTGGTAGAAGAATGCATAACGATAGTCATCGAACACTTGTACAGTTTGTCTGTCTTTGAGGAAGTAGCCCCTATATACCCATGGAGATTGAGCATTGAAGTATAGGTCGTTTGCAGTACTTTTTGTTTCATCAAATACCCCTCCGTGAGCTGCTTCATATTCTCTGATTTTCTCTTCATCACCAGGGCGAACTTCAAGGAATCCATATGGGAATTCACTAAATTCAGGCATTCCTTCAGGTTGTTCGGGTAAGTAGCGGAAGTAGATATGAGCCTTTGTTGTCCCTTTCGCCGGAACGATTGTTGCTTCTATGTTCAAGTCAGGGTGAACATAGATCAGGCCGAAGTCGAAGAGGAATCCTTTACTTTCTAAGAATTCGATGACTTTGGGCCGATATTCGGGTCCAAGCAGTTCGTCAGCGACAGGATAGAGTTTAGCTTCGACATATTGGTTGTTAGAGAACGTATAGTCTACAAAGGGGAATAGGGGACTACGAGTCGCATAACCCCATGTCGATGCATTGACAAAGCCATCGGGCACTTTGTACAGGTGGCTGTGTCTTTTCTTTTCAAACGATTGGACCTCCTGCGGATTGCTCAAGAATCTGGTAAAGGGCAGGATAAATGTAGCTATCCCTTCTTGTTTGACTTTGTATGAAGCCACTACTTCACCATTCCGGAGTACGGAGATGACTGCATTGCGGGGAATTCTTAGTTCAGTTTCATCTATAGACAAGTCTACTCTATGCTTAGTGTAGTTAGGAGTGGCCTGTATCCAGTCTGCATCGCTACTGACTGTCCAGTCGCTGATATTGGCAGAGACATAGAAGTGGAACGAGCCACCGAATTGATCCACTACCAATGAATCGGGCAGCAGGCTTACATCTACCGGAACTCCGCTTTGGGAGAGCTCTATCTCGCGCATGATTCCGGATGCAAATACTTTTACTTTTGCAGAGCGATCGAATACTGTGGTGTTTGCTTCAACTACAATCCTTAAGTTGTTATTTTGGGCATAAGTCTGTAGCCATGGTGCTTCTGGCATGGCTTCCCAGTTAGATACTGCCGACTTCACTTCCACTGTGAATTCTTTAGCTTCCGATGTTGTTTCAATCTTAGACTGCGATACTTCCAGATATTTTACATCTTGCTCTTCCTTTTTACACCCGGAGAGAGTTAGGAGTAGTCCCGCAGTTGCTATGAACAGTTGCTGTAATTTATATTTCATTGGGGTAATTTTCAGCTGATAGGTAAGACATTATATGCAAGTACTTCTCGACCGTTCCATGATCCGTTATAGAACCACAATCCAATCATTTTCTCAGTATTGACATAGATGTAAGCATTACCCTTGAGATCTATGTCGTAAAGTATAAAGCCTTCCTTATGAAGTAGTTCTTGTAATTCTCTTGTGAGATAGTAGAGTTTGCCATACTTATACATCCCCACATCAAGTCTGTCTGTGAAGAATGATGTCTGGATTAGTATGTTGCTTCTATTGAATATATAGCTTCTTGCATAGAATGGCTCCGGGGTTAGATACATTTCAATATTAGCTCCGGTCTGACGTTTGTATGTATTTGTCCAGAGGACACTGTATACTCCCCCTATACTTTTTTCATACTCTGTTATATCAGCCTTTGTCGCTTTATTGAAGTTGGTATTACCGTAGAATAACTCTGTGAAGGTCTGATATGCTTGAGGCTGTTCTACCATCGGAGTGAAGATGACTTCTGCAGACGTCCCGCTGACACTCACCATAGCGCGAGTCTTAAGACCGGTATGGAAAAAGAGTTGTGTATAACCATTACTTGATGGGCGATGTGTCGCTTGTTCAAATCCGGATGTTTTGAGGAAGTTGATGAACTCTTCATCTTTGACTACAGCATCGTTAGAGGCAAGTAAGATGATGCGATAGAGGAATAACCCCTGAAGATCAAGCACTTCATACTTGACGAATGGGAAGAGACGGCTTCCTGTCTCGAAGACATAAAACGGCTTTGCTGCACTCAGTTGAGTAGCAGGTAAAGGTCCCTCTACGAGCACACTCCCGCGGGAAAACTCTTTACTGTCGAAGCTGTCATAGTTTTTCCCCCATTCAAAGAACGGGAGATAGAACTTCAAAGCTCCCGCTTGCCGTACCAATACTGAGGTGCTACCGGCAGAGTGGTTCAGGGTCATAGTAACCTCTCGAGGCTCATAGTCCCTATTCTCTTTGACCTTTACGAGTATGCGCCCCAGGTGTTGTTGGGCATCGATACTTAGCCAATCGGTTTCGGGCATATCGACGCTCCACTGTCCTACTGTCGAGGATACGAAGATCTCGTACTCTTCCTCCCAAGCTCCAAAATCATATGCGCTGTTTTCGACACTTAGTGTCGCAGCCATGCCTGCTTGTACTACGTGGATCTTACGTTGTAGTCGACCGGCATAGATCATAACTTCGGCACTGCGTTCCACAGTGCTGGTATTGGCACTTACTGCCAATACGATTCTCTTTTCATCGGGTTGAGATACCTCAACCCACGGAGCGTTGCTTTGTGTTTGACAATTAGTTTGATTGGTCTCAATGCTTACGTACTGTACCGAAGCATCGGCAGAAACCTTCAGTGTCCCCTGTGCAGACTGCGACACAGTAAGATACGGCTCCGGAAGATTTTCTTGCTGACATGATCCCAATACGAGTAATGATACCAGCAGCAAAGCCCGGTAGATTTTTCGAATCATAACTCTTAATTGAAGATGAGTGTAATAATAAATAATGAATAAACGCACGGCATGCATTCATTTGGCGTATGGACAAGTAAGATGCAAGCCTGAGTTCCTAATTGTTGAAGAATGTGCGGGTTTAAATAAATATATTTAAGTATCTCTTGCTTTTCGTTCTCAACAAATTGAAGCTCTGAAGCAAAGATAGAAAAAATATTGTGCGGATAATGTGTAAAAATGTAGAATTTCTAATGTTGATTATTCCACTTTACTATTATTATAGTTGTGCACCTTTATATAGAATGTTGCCAATCTATCGAGAGAATTTTAGTGATGCTGGGGATAGGGTTGTCCGCCACTTGGATGGATTGTGGCACTCCGGCCGTGTCGGAACCCCGGGGCGAGCGATTACCGCTCCCGGTATCCGGGGCGATTGACTTCTGGGGCATCTATCCGCAGTGCTACTTGCGAAAATCGTGTGGTAGGGAACTAAATAGTAGAGGATCCGTACCAAAACTTGGATCTTACCGTACCTGAAGTTATAATCAGCGGCTGAAAATTGATTTTCTGCCGCTGAAATCCAATAATCCGTCGCTGAAAACTAACTTTCAGCCGCTGACTATGGGTTTATATCCGATTCTCCATAGTTTCCGAACCGGTACTTGAGCACTTGGTGCAGTATCATTTGCTTCTCCCATCTACGAAGTACGGAGACTGTATCCGACTTTTGATCCCGTCCTCTTAGCATCTTCCGGGACTCTCTATTAGGAGAAAATAACGGTAGAGGGAGTAAATTAGTAATGATATATGGGCCTTAATATGTAATTTTGCAATATGAAATCGACAAGGAGCCAAATAGGCGGCATATTTCTTGCGCTGATCATGACACTCTACCTGGGTTGTGTGATCTCGCTGACCCATGCCCATGTCATCAATGGTGTCATTGTCGTGCACGCTCACCCCGACTATTGGGGCAATAACTCCTCACCTTTTACGGAGCACAGCAGGACAGAGCTGGTCTTCTTTCACCAAGTGGGGGATGTCTCTATCCCTCTCGATGGGCTGACTCCTGTGCAAGTGCCGGGAGCCGTGGCGTGTCCGGTTGAGCATATCTTTGCCGACTTCTACTCCAACCCTACCTCCCTCTTTGAAGGAGCGCACTATGGATTGCGTGCTCCTCCCGCTTCTTTCTGATCATACATCCCATTTCCCTCTTTCTTTTGGGATAGCCGATCTCTGCCATGAAGGGTAGAGGTGGTATGTCATGACGTACACCTGATACTGAAGCAGGGTATAAAGTCTTCAATAAATCCAAATTCCATAATTCGATAATTCGCTATGAAATATAATATATGTGCGGCACTGATCATCAGTGTTGCGACAACTCTTGGTGTGCAAGCCGGTACGGCCACACCTCCGACAGACGATAAGACAACTCCCGTAGCCGAGACTGCGGTTGCATATACTTTACGAGGTACTGTGGTGGATGCGCAGGATGGTATGCCTTTGCCCCGAGCGCAAGTTAGTGTAGTCGGAACCTCCATAAGTGTCGTTACCGACAAAGATGGGGCATTTGCTATTAATGACTTGCCACGAAAAGCAGCGGTGCTGCGTGTGAGATTTGTAGGTTATGTGACCAAAGAGGTACATGTCGATGGTCATGAGCGGCAAGTACGTATTTCCCTCAAGCAAGCAGAGTTCAACATGGAGGAAGTTGTCGTGTCGGCCAACCGTACCGAAACGCGTCGTCATCTGGCCCCGGTGCTTGTCAATGTGACAGATACCAAATTATTTACCGCAACCAACTCTGTTTCCCTCGATGAAGCACTTAAGTTCAATCCCGGCATAAGGGTGGAGGATAACTGTCAGAACTGCGGCTTCAACCAAGTTCGTATCAATGGACTTGACGGAGCCTACTCGCAAGTAGTGATTAACTCCCGCTCGATATTCAGTTCGCTCGCTGCCGTGTATGGCTTGGAGATGCTCCCGACATCTATGATCGACAGGGTCGAGGTAGTACGTGGCGGTGGATCGGCCCTATACGGTTCGTCTGCGATAGGCGGCACCATCAATATCATTACCAAGACTCCGACACACAATGCTGCATCTGCCTCCTACACGACAGAGGCTTTTCAAGACAACTTTGGTACCCCATCTCACAATGTGAGTGCCGCAGGCTCCATCGTAAGTCCCGACTCCAAGGTCGGACTCTCTATATTCGGACGTATCAAGCAACGTGAAGGATTGGACTTCGTGCGCCCGGGGAGTCTATTGAAAGAAGATAAAGAGAAGGGGCTCAAAGCCGGACAAGATGGCTACACGGAAATGCCTCGTGTGTACAGCAGTACGATTGGGACCAATGCTTTTATTGGGATCTCTCCGCTCTCAAAGGTGACTCTCGATTACTTCTATACCCAGGAAGAGCGTCGCGGGGGCGATAATCTCGACCGCCCGGAGCACGAAGCGAACATTGCCGAGAGCCTTCGTCACCGCATACATACAGGGATATTGAGATGGGACAGGTACCTCTTCGACGGGGATGGTTACCTGACATCGTTTCTTGCCGGTGCCAATACTATCCGCAATAGTTACTATGGAGGTGGGGCCCTTACCCCGAAGCGACAAGATGATGGCTCGATCACCCTTGAGGGTGATCCTAAAGCTCTTGCCAGCTATGGGCTGACAAAGGACATCACGATGCAGGCAGGGGTGCAGTACGTTCATAACTTCGAGAAACTCCTCTTTATGCCTGCGGAGCTCACAGCCGGGGTAGAGTACAACTACAATAAGTTGAACGATAATAGCGGCTACCGACCTCTCGACTTGGCTCAGACGGTAAAGACCCGCAGTGCAATCTTCCAAAATGAGTGGAAGAACGATAAGTTTGCCTTCCTCGTCGGGCTACGTTACGATAATGTAGGCCTAAATACCGATGAGAAGCAGAGCGTGGAGTCGCTCAAGAAGCTGAACATAGTGACACCGAGAGCCACACTTAGATACAACCCTATCGAGGACCTGCATCTGCGTCTTTCGTATGCTCATGGCTACAGAGCACCGCAGTATTTCGACGAGGAGCTGCATGTAGCCTTTGCAGGTGGCGAAGGGATACCGAGAGTCTTGAGCAAGGGTCTCAAGGAAGAGCGGTCTCGCAGTATCACGGGCTCGGTCGACTGGTACTACAATGGCATAGAGAATGTGCAGATCAACGTAATGGGCGAGGGTTTCTATACGAGACTGATCGATAAGTTCAACGCCGAGGAGCGTGAAGCAGGCGGTAAGAAGTATCTTGAGATAGTGAACTCCGGTGCAGCTTCTGTATATGGCGTCAATCTCGAAGCGCGTGTAGGATATGCCAAGTATCTGAACCTCCAGACCGGGGTGACGTTCCAGAGGAGCCTTTTCGACAAAGAGGTGGAGATAGGCTTCGGGGATCTCAAGAGTCGCAACTTCATGAAGACTCCCGATGTGTACGGTTACTTCGTTCTCGGATGGACTCCTGCATCTCATCTCTCCCTGAACCTCTTCGGCGACTACTCGGGCAAGATGTGGATCGGTCACGAAGCCGGAGAGAAAGAGGGCGACTATATTACCGCACAGAAGTCGGAGCTCGTACGGACTCCATCGTTCTTCACCCTCGGTACGAAGGTGGCATATACCCTCGATGTATCGGGAGCGGAGGTCGAACTTAGCGCAGGAGTCAATAATATCTTCAATGCCTATCAACGGGACTTCGATGAAGGTCCCAATCGTGCTTCGGCATATATCTATGGACCGAAAGCACCGCGCAGTCTCCTCTTTGGGGTGAAGGTCTCCCTGTAATCACCGAAAGTCCCGTCCCGCATAGAGCACCGGTGCTTCTCGGGACGGGATTTTTTCATTCCCTTCGTTGCGTCCTGAAAATATCGTTGTGCCGTCACAAACTTATGGAGTCCCGGATCTGAAGTTGTATTCGGCCCTTGAAAGTTAGTTTTCCGCCCCTGATTATTAGTTTTCAGGGGCGGAAAACTAATAATCAGGGGCGGAAAATCGCTTCACTTGCGGTAACGATCACGTTTGGAATGCATAAAAGGTAAAATCCTAAGGCACTTATATCTCATTGTGGTTGTACCTCGGGAGGGCGATGACGTGGAGTCTTCGTGTCGCACCCCGTAAATGGCAACGTGGCTGTGACGTAAAATGAGGAGGTCCCCCCGAAGTCGGTCAAAAACTTTCGGGGGGACCTCCTCGTTTATTGGGGTCGTTTACTGCCGAGGCGAGCAATTCTACTTGCGCTCGAGCAGTAGTATGTTCTCTACATGGTGGGTGTGGGGAAACATATCTACGGGCTGAGATACCACCACGTCGTATGCGTGAGTCATCTTCGATACATCGCGAGCCTGACTCGCAGGGTTACAGCTCACATAGACGATGCGTTGCGGAGCAGCACGCAGTATGACATCTACCACATCATCGTGCATCCCGGCACGTGGAGGGTCGGTGATGATGACGTCGGGCATGCCGTGCTCACGGATGAAGTTGTCGGTAAGTATCTCCTTCATGTCCCCTGCATAGTAGAGCGTGTTGGTGATGTTGTTGGCAGCGGCATTGACACGGGCGTCCTCGATAGCCTCAGGCACATACTCTATTCCTATGACTTGTCTCGCAGCTCTCGATACAAAGCTTGCGATAGTGCCCGTACCGGTATAGAGGTCGTATACGAGTTCGTTGCCGGTGAGTCCGGCAAGTTCTCGCACGAAGGAGTACAGACGATAGGCTTGTTCGCTATTGGTCTGGTAGAAGGACTTGGGTCCTATCTTGAAACGTAACCCTTCCATCTCTTCCCATATATGGTCCTCTCCACTGAAGAGATGTACATCCAAATCTCCGAAGGTATCGTTGCGCTTCTCATTGATGATATACATAAGCGAAGTGATCTGTGGGAATGCATCCCTCAGAGCCGTGAGCAGAGCTGTCCTTCGTCCCTCATCCTCTTGTGCAAATACGACTACGACCATGAGCCCTCCTATCGAAGTATTCCGGATCATCAGGGTACGCATGAGCCCGGTCTGCTCTCTGAGGTCGAAGAAGTGGTATCCTGTGTGGCTCTGGCAATACTCCTTGACGAATAGCCGAATGCGATCGGAGATGTCGTCTTGCAGGAGGCAGGTCTTGATGTCCAGCACCTTGTCGAACATACCTGGGATATGGAACCCGAGTCCCTCACGGTCGTGGATGTCGTCGATCGTACCGATCTCCTCTTGGGTAAGCCATCTGCGGTTGGAGAATGTGTACTCCAGTTTGTTGCGGTATCGGTAGATCTTTTCCGACCCTGAGATGGGACGCTTCTCTCCTACCGCAATCTTCCCGATGCGTTCGAGCTGATCGGTGACCTGCTGTTCCTTTGCTGCAAGTTGCATCTCGTAGGGAATGTGCTGCCACTTGCAGCCCCCGCATATGGTGAAGTGGGGACAAGGAGCTTCGATCCTATGGGGCGAAGGGGACACGATCTGCTCAAGTCTCCCTTCTGCATAGGCTTTGCGTCGCTTGGTGAGCAGTACATCTACCTTGTCTCCCGGGGCAACGAAGGGGACGAATAGTACACGCTCGTCGGGGAGATGTGCGATGCACTTCCCTTCGGCTGCTATTGCTTCGATTTCGATGTCCCGGACGATTACCGGGGCTTTATTGTTTCTTGCCATTGGGGTAAGTATATTCTGTGTTATGATGTTGTATTCTTATGCTGTCGATCATGGATGACGAGATAGACGGATAGTAGGATGAGGAGTACCCCGATACTGCTACCTATACTGAGACTCTCGCCAAAGACCGTCACCCCTATCACAAGTGCAGTGAGGGGCTCCAGGGCTCCGAGGACGGCGGTCTTGGATGATCCGATGCTCTTGACCGCAATGACCAGAGCAAGGTTGGAGAGGATGGTCGGCACAAATGCCAGTAGTGTGGCGTTGATGATATCGGATGGTGTTCTCAGTGGTGCTATATATCCTTGGGTCAGGAGGGATACGGTAGCGAAAAGAACCCCGGCCACCATCATTACATATAGCGTAACCCGAAAGCCAGGGAAGCGAGAGAGTCGTGTGTGCTTCAGCTCTACAATGTATCCGGCATAGGTAAGCCCGGAGATAAGGATGATGACAACGCCTGTAAAGATACCTTCCCCGGTGGCTGCACCTTTGCTTGACAGCAGTGAGATGAATGCTACGCCGACAACGGCAAGTAGGACAGAGAGGAGGGCTTGTTGTGATGGCTTATATCTCAAAAGGGTAAAAAGCAGAAGCGTAACAAAGACGGGATAGGAGAAGTGTATCGTAGTGGCAAGACCACTTGATATATAGGTGTAACCGATGAGTAGCAACCAGGCGGAAAAGAAGTAGAGCACTCCTCCGAGAGCTAATAGGCAAAAGTCCTTGAACGTTATCGTAAATGACACTCGTTTCACCAACATATATATAGCTAAACCTATACAACTGAAGAGTGTCCTGTACACAAGAATGTCCGTAGGTGTATAACCTGCCTGAAAAAGAGGTAGGACAAAGAGCGGAATGAAGCCGAAACTGCATGCCGATACTATTGCTGCTATGTATCCTTTTGTTAGGCTTTTCTCTTGCATACGATATGAAAAGCCCCGCTTCTGTCCATACAACAGAAGCGGGGCTTGGCTATATTGATTTACTTCTGTGCCGAGAGATAGCTGTGCATCCCCGCAGCGGCATCGCGCCCATCTCCCATGGCAAGGATGACCGTAGCCCCTCCACGTACGATATCCCCTCCGGCGAAGACATCTTTGAGATCGGACTGCTTGTTCTCTCCAACGACAATAGTGCCGTGCCGAGTCACATCTAACCCCTTGAAGGTGCGGGGGATGAGAGGATTGGGTGAGACTCCTACGCTCACGATGACCTCATCTACCGGTATCTCTACTATATCACCTTCGATGGGCTCTGGGCTGCGGCGTCCGGACGCATCCGGTTCCCCGAGACGCATTCTCTGCAAACGCATTGCACAGACTTTGCCTGTACCGTCGTTGAGGTACTCGATGGGGTTGTGCATGGTAAGGAAGTCTATGTCCTCTTCTTTCGCATGATGCACTTCTTCGAGCCGGGCAGGCATCTCCTCTTCACTGCGACGGTAGACGATCATGGCACGTTCGGCTCCGAGTCGCTTTGCAGTGCGGACAGAATCCATAGCTGTATTCCCTCCACCGATGACCGCAACATGACGACCACGTGATACGGGAGTTTCACTATTGATATCGAATGCTCCCATGAGGTTTACCCTTGTCAGGTATTCGTTGCTCGACATCACGCCGACGAGGTTCTCGCCCGGGATATTCATAAACTTGGGTAACCCTGCGCCACTTCCCGCAAATATCCCCTTGAATCCCTCTTCTTGGAGATCTTCGTAAGAGATAGTCTTGCCAACGATACAGTTAGTTTCGAACTTAATGCCCAGTTTCTTTAGTTTATTGATCTCGAAGTCTACGATGTCGTTGGGGAGACGGAACTCGGGGATCCCGTATCTGAGCACACCGCCTACGTCATGGAGTGCCTCAAATACCGTGACATCGTAGCCGAACTTAGCCATATCTCCTGCAAACGAAAGCCCTGCCGGACCGCTGCCTATAACGGCAACCTTAATGCCATTGCGTGCTATCGTAGGTTCGGCGGTTGTAACTGTCCCTGCCAATATCGCTTCTCTTTCGTAGTCGGCTGCGAATCTTTCCAGATATCCTATCGCAACTGCCGGCATATTTAACTTCTGAGCATAGAAGCAATGTTTCTCACATTGTTTCTCTTGAGGACAGACTCGACCACACACACCTGGGAGAGAGCTTGTCTCCCGAATGACTCTTGCTGCTTCAAGGATCTCGCCCCGTTCGATGTTTTTTACGAAAGTGGGGATATGAATACTGACTGGGCAGCCCTCCATACACGTAGGATTGACACAGTCCAAACACCTTTGTGCTTCAGTTTGTGCCTGATCTTGCGAGAGTCCCTGATTGACCTCTTGATTGTTTTTATTGCGAAAGTTCCCGTCGAGAGCCGGCATGACAACCCTCGTTATCGTCATACGTTCTTTTGTCTTCAGCTCTTTGCGGAGAGTCTCTCTCCATTCTTCTTTACGTCTTGACGCAATCAATTCGTCCACCATAGTATTATCGTCCTTTATTCTTTGCGGGTTTCGACATCTCTATATGCGTTCATCCTCATAAGCATTTCGTCAAAGTCCACCTTATGAGCGTCAAACTCAGGTCCGTCTACGCAGACAAACTTTGTTTCTCCTCCGACCGTGACTCGACAGGCTCCGCACATCCCTGTCCCATCTACCATGATTGTATTGAGCGATGCCATAGTGGGGACATTGTACTTTTGGGTAAGCTGGGACACGAACTTCATCATGATTGCTGGGCCTATGGTGACACAGAGATCGACTTTCTCTCTATTGATAATCTCTTCTATCCCGTTTGTGACGAGACCTTTCTTGCCATAGCTGCCATCATCAGTCATTATGACGACCTCATCGGAGTGCTCTCTCATCTCCTTTTCCATGATGACCAGGTCTTTGTTGCGTGCTGCGAGCACGACGATGACACGATTCCCTGCCTTGTGCATTGCTTGTACGATGGGGTAGAGTGGGGCAACACCCACGCCACCTCCGGCACATACTACGGTGCCGAACTTCTCGATGTGGGTTGCTTGACCGAGAGGACCTACGACATCATGGATGTAATCACCTGCATTTAGCTCGCAAAGTTTACCAGAACTACGCCCTACGTTCTGTACCACCATGGTGATGGTGCCTTTCTCGGTATTGGAGTCTGCGATGGTAAGAGGTATGCGTTCTCCCTTTTCGTTCACTCGGATGATCACGAAGTGTCCGGCACGCCTTGACTTAGCTATGCGAGGAGCTTCGACTTCAAACTTGACCACTCGCTCGGATAGATACTCCTTGCTTACGATTTTGTTCATTCCTTTGAATAAAATGGTTCTATAATAATTTATAGGTATGGTTTACAAATGCCCCCAAAGGTACTAATTAATTTTATTTGCTATGCCTCCCATACGTCTCTTCATAGTAATGTCGATACTCCCCCGATGCGATGGTTTCTAGCCAAGGGCGATTGGAGAGGTACCACTTTACCGTTTTGAGGAGTCCGTCGGATACGGTATGTCCCGGTTCAAGTCCTATCTCCGTACGAAGTTTTGTCGGATCTATGGCATAGCGAGTATCGTGTCCCAGACGGTCGGGGACGTATGTTATGAGGTCGAGAGAGTATCCTTCCGGGTTTCCTGTCTCTTTATCGACAAGGGATATGAGCATCTTTACGAGATCGATATTGCGCATCTCGTTGTGTCCTCCGATATTGTACGTCTCGCCCGGTACGCCACGGTGCAGTATGGCATCTATTGCATCCACATGATCATCCACATAGAGCCAGTCTCTCACCTGCATCCCGTCCCCATAGATAGGTAGAGGCTTCCTCTTCAAGATATTTAGGATACAGAGCGGGATGAGCTTTTCCGGGAATTGATACGGGCCATAATTATTGCTACAATTACTTATGATCGTGGGCAGACCGTAAGTCTCGTGGTAGGCGTATACGAAGTGATCGCTCGATGCCTTGCTTGCCGAGTAGGGCGAACGGGGGCTGTACGGTGTCGTCTCGGTGAACGGCTCTTCGCCGGATGCGAGATTGCCATATACTTCGTCCGTAGAGATATGGTAGAAGAGCTTGTTTTCAAACTCACCTTGCCACGCTTTGAGTGCTGCGTTGAGCAGTGTTACTGTCCCGAAGATATTGGTGCGTACGAATGCAAGTGGGTCTTTGATGCTCCTGTCTACGTGACTTTCGGCTGCAAGGTGTATGACGTGGCTGATGGGAAGCTCGTCAAACAGCTCACCTATGGCACCACTGTCCGTCACATCGATGTTGTAAAAGAGATAGTTCGGAGCGGTCTCGATCTCTGACAGGTTGGATAAGTTTCCTGCATAGGTGAGAGCATCTATATTGACAAAGAGGTAGTTCGGGTAGCGAGGTACCAGTCTCCGCAAGAGATTGCTCCCGATAAACCCTGCGCCACCTGTGACCAGGATGACTTTGCTGTACGCTTGTGTATTCATATCCGTTAGATTGCAATCGGCACAAAGATACATAACTTTTTCCGGCTGTGGCAGACCTATCTCGTCGAGAGTGCGATCCTCCCGTCAGGGCATAACGATGCGTGAGGAATCGCATCGGTGACATTTTCGGTGAGGCAGTACTCCATCGCTCCGGCTTTCCCGGCACGTTCCATACGGGGGAAGTGGTCGGAGTGCCTGAGGTACTCCGATAAGTCGTGACGGTGGATCGCCCAGATCTCGCTCATCACCCGGGCGGCATCGCTTGCGGGAGTATGTGTGCCCGAGAGCCTGTCGGCGAGGGCTCCTCCGTATATTGAGTCTTCGACACAGTACTTACCCTGCCAGCCGGCACATACGCATAGTACCTCACGTCCTTGGCAGTAGTGAGCCACGGCATCGATATTGATAAATCCTCCTATGATTACATCATGTCCCCTCTCAATACACCTATGAATGGTGCGGGTACCATTGGTCGTGGTGAAGTAGATGCTCGCACCTCTTACCTTATCGGGCGTGTACTCTAACGGATCGTTGCCGAATGCAGCGAAGTCGCATCGAGCTACGTTACGCTCCGCTCCCACGAGATGCCCCTGTCCTGCCCGTATCATTGCCTCTTCGATGTCCGCAAGGGGGAATATCTCTTTTGCCCCATTGGCAAGAGCCGTAATCATTGTGGTCGAAGCTCTGAATATATCTATCACCACACAAAGTTTCGGTCTTTCGGAGTATGCCTCTATCATCTCGGGGCACATTACTATATCTATCGTGTGCTTCATTTACGTCATTTTTGTTGTGCAAATGTAGCAAAATGCCCCCGAAGTCACCTTAGTTTACCACTGGAGTATCTGGTAACTGACCCCGACTCCCACATATGGCCCTACCTTCATGGAGAGGCTTTTACCGGCGGAGTCGTATGTCGGCATGACACCTACGCCTGCTTGGATGCCGAGGCCCCATCTCTTACGGGTTCGGTACTTGGTGACAGAGGGATCGATGAAGCTATTGAGCCTGTTGAATGTTATATTTTCGTTCTTGCTGCGTGCGATGACCTGATAGTCTTTAGTGAAATAGACCTCGAGCGGTATATCGAGCTCGTACGAGAACTTCTGCAAGTAGACACTGTCTCTATGTATCCTGATAAGGTTGCTTGCACGTATTGTCTCGTCGGCGAACCGTATATCGACCAGACTATCCAGGGTGTACTTCACGATATTGTCCCGGATGATGGTGTCTCTGACCACCATACCGATGTCTGTCCCGGCGAGGAGTTTTCGTCGGGTTTCCCGTTTCAGAGACTGAATGTTCTCGTGCATCTCTCGATTGAGTTCCTTGAGCTTCGACACGGAGGCTATGAACGACTTCTTCTCGGCATACAGCTTGCCATTGGTGTCTTTCAGGTAGCGTATGCTATCCTGTGCGGCACTTATGTTGTGTTGGGCGATCAGGAGCTTGTTACGGACGTCTCTATGTCGGACATACGTGACAATCAGAGCAAGTGTCAATAGGGCAATAATCGTAGACAGGATGACTTTTGTTTTCATAATTGTAGGAATTATAGTTGTTGTGTTTTCATTAGATAAAGGTACAAATTATGCTTAAGTCCGCATCCCGTACGGTGCAAAAACAGCCCAGCTTTGTATAAATATCTTCCCCCCTTATGTGTGATTTTCGATTGATTTGAGAACAATAAAGTGGTGTCCTACCGTAAGGAACTTCTTTATTCCCCGATCTGACGTGGTTTTCCACCCCTGAAAAGTACCTTTCAGCTCCTGAAAATTACTTTCCCGCCCCTGAAAGCTAATTTTCCGCTGCAGAAGATCGATTGATGTCCGAGTCTTGACAACTTTTCTCCCGACCCTTGATAAGTAGTCTATGGGGTGGGGTGTCGAGTACTGACTGCCCTCTCCGGTATAAATATCGAAGGGAGGCATCCCTACCGGGTGCCTCCCTCCTGTCACTGTCCCTATACAGGGATTTAGTAGATGCCGATGAAGTACTGGTCGGCACCGGTGCCCTGGAGGCTTGCTCCGAGCTTTCCGGTCTTGGCTTCGCTATTGATGTCGAACATATATATATTGCCTTCCTTTCCTATCGGTGCAAGAGCAATATAGAAGACTCCGTTGCGTACCACAGAGTTTTGGTACTGTCTGAGCCAAAGGTTGTCGGGGACATCCAGGTCTATTGCACTCTTTTTGTTGATATCTATGCGAGCAAGCTTCCACATGGCTGAGGTCGTCGGCTTACCTTCCGGATCTACGCCGATTACTTTGCTCTCTGTGCTCAGATCTTCATAGGGGATGTAGAGGATACCGTTGCCGACGTAGAAGAAGCCGTCGCTCCTTGTCCCCTTGTTGAGAAGTGCAGAGAGGTTGATGTCGAACGCAGTGTCGTACTTCCCATCCTTGAGACGGACGAAGTGTACTTCCTGTTGCTTATTGGCTTGTACCCCACTTACCATTTGCAAGATGCTGCCATCCTCCATCATGTGTTGGGTCGGAGTGCGGTAGCCATTGGTGGCTCCTCTTACAAAGTCCGCAGTCACGACAGAGGTCTTGGTGAAGTCGTTGTAGTCCACTACTAGTGTGAAGGTCTTGTCTGTCGCGGTAGCTTTGCCGGTAGTCTTATTCCATTTGCTTACGGCTGCCCCATAGTATAGTTTGCCGTTCGAGAGGACGGGCGCATCGATACGTGAGATGAAGTAGCCCGCCGTCGCCAGCTCATCGGGCAGAGTCACTTCGACTTCCTTTTGATAGCCGTCTTTGAGCTGCATGGTCCCGAGATCGAGGATCCCGAAAGATGCTATCATCTGGTGCTTTTGATAGTCCAGGTCTTTCCCGATAGCAGTCGCTTTGATGTAGTGAATGGAGCCCTCTTTGTCATTCAACATAGTGAAGCGGATGGTCTTAGAGCCCAAAGGCACAGACGCATCTATACGTCCTATCTGCTCGTACTTATCTCCTCCTTTGTAGATAAGCTTTTCGATCGTCCCTACGGTATAGTTAAGACTGTAGAGATGTTTGCGATCCGTGGAGACAAAGATACGTGCCGTGCGTGAAGACTCCAGCTCATGTCCGATGCGAGAGTTCACTACCCCCGAACTAAGATCCGCAACTCCCTGCACCAAGGTCGAAGAGTTGCTCCCTGATCCATTGGCGAAAGCGATCTGGAAGTCGTTTGTTGTCACCTCGCTTCCCCCGTTGGAATTGTTAGGGGTATCCTTATCGCAGGAGACGAAAGTCGTGCTTACGAGTAGAGCCGCGGCACACAGAGAAGTAAGTTTACTGTACATTGTAGTTTTGATTTATATTATGTTTGTTGATTGGTTAGAGTATATTGTATGTCACCTTTGCGTAGAAGGCACGACCGGGTTTCTGAAGCCCGAAGTTGTCGAACGCTTGACGGTTGAAGATGTTCTTGGCATCAAGGCTCACGGTTACCTTATACCCTCTGAAGGTATGCGATACGCCCATGTCTACGATGCATTGGGTAGGGATGCGTGATAGGTTGGCCGAGCCGACGTTTGCCCAGTTGCGTAGGAAGCCTTCCACATAATTGAGATTGGAGTGCAGCAACGTGCGCGATCCTCTCCCGCCTATGTTGCGCAGGGTGTAGCTAAGCTGGGTGTTGAACTTCAGGGATGGTTCATTGCGTATCTGCATTCCGTAGTAGAGATAAGGGCTACCCATCTTGTCATATTTCGTATTGAATAGGGTGGCAAACTTGGAAAGAGCAAAACGGAAGTTCAGTCGTCCGTCATAATCGTAGCTTACCTCCGTGTCGAACCCTCGGCTAAGGACATCTTCCAGGTTCTCAAACTTGGAGTAGACGAAGCTACCCGTCTGTATGGCTTCTCGTATCATCCCCTTGACTCCTCGGTAGTAGAGCGAACCATTCAATGTAATCCTGTGCAGATCGCCTATATCAAGCGTGTACCGTGCCCCTACGTTGAGATTGAGGCTGCGTTCGGGCTGGAGTTCCGGAGAAGGCGGTAGGAGGTTCTCGGAGATATTACCGAAGATCTCGTCGGCTCCCGGCAGACGGAGGGCTTGCTCCCCTGATGCCGTCAGCTGGAGCTGGTGGGTAAGAGCATACGAAGCGGTCATACCGTAGCCCGAGTGGTGGATGCTCTTCTCGTAGGTACGCTCCTTAACCTCACCATTATCGAGGTATGGCTCATGAGAGGTCACAGTCTGGAAGTAGTGTTTGTAGAAGAGATTGGTACGAAGACGTCCATCGAAGCTGACTTGTTCCCATGTCAGAGCCATGACGTTCTTACGAAGATCACGGGTATTTGCGAATGCTTGTACGAGAGGAGTCTGTAACTCATCCGACACATCCCGGCGGAAGTCATTGAAGAGATAGTTGGCGTACAGCTGCGTATTGGGAGATATTTTGTATCCTACCTGGGAGCGAAGCATGACTGTGCGTTCGTCATTGATGCCGAGAGTCGGTTGGCTTCCCACCTCTGCTCCGGAAGTGTAGCGGACATATCCGCCCTTGCCGTCGGGAATCCGCCCTGCCCAGTCGTACATAATCCCTACTGTATCGATGACTTGCCTACGGAGAGCAGAGAGACTTCCGTCTATTTGCAGAGACAGTCCCCGTAAGAATAGGTCACGCTTGGCATAACTCAAGGAGACTACTGCGGCTCTTCGGCGTGTATGTCTGTCTCCGTAGACATTCTGCATCGTAATCCCGTGCTGGACTTCTTTATAGTCTTTGGACAACACTGTCGATAGCATCAGTCGGTCTGCCCAGGGACGTCGAGTCACACCTATGCCAATCTTTGTCCCTATGGACTGATAGGCATCGTGGAAGCGTCGCATCGGTCTGCCGGGATAGGTGATAGTCCCCTTGTAATCTCTCAGGAAAATGTCTCGCCCCCATACTTCATAATCATTGTCACTTCGGTTGAAGTACGCAGCTCCTTCGAGGGTCAAGCCTGATCGGTAGCGTAAGCTTCCGGTCATATTCCACTGATGAGTTCCGAAACTTCCTATGGAGTAGGCGGTGGAGAGTGTGTTGCGTCTCTGCTCTTTCAGTACAATGTTTATGGCACCTCCCAGAGCGTCATCGGAGAGGTGTCCGGGGAGCACTCCTTTATATACCTCTATGTGTTCGATAAGAGCCGGAGGGATGCTGGAAAGGGAGAAGGAAGAACCGTAGTTTGTTGCAGGTACTCCGTCGATAAATATCTTGATGGCACTGCCGGATAGTCCGTTGATGTTGTATGTGGTACGTGATCCTAACCCACCATCTTGCCGTACTTTTACGCCTGCGACCCGTTCAAGCAGTTCGATGGTCTGCACCGACTGTGTTGCAGCACGTTTAGTTTCTATGACATTTACTGCAAAGCCTTGTGTCTCCATGCGTGTCTTTTGAGATACCGTACTCACTTGTACTTCTTTCAGATGCTGTACTTTGTCAAGTTTTCGTGGGTTCTGAGCCTGTCCGGTTATACAAGTCGCCACGATGGATACAAGAAGAAATGCTTTCACTATTCGTTTCCCTATTATTGAAAATAACACCCCAATCACTTAAATTGCTGCAAAGTTCTATAAATAGATAAGGCAAGCCAATACCTACTAATGACGATTTTTCACCTGCTTTTCAGGAGGTTTATACCTATATATATGTTTGT
>JBHBLB010000008.1:0-31273 GCA_041791495.1 Porphyromonas sp. | reverse complement strand
TCATGGGAAGGGACAGAGCTATTGCCGAATTGAAAGAGACCGTGCAGGTTTACGAGGAAGAGCGGAATTGGATAAAACGTTTCTTCAGTGGCTTCTACCAGCTTTTGAATATCCGTCTGATGCTCCGAAAGATGGGCTTCTCTGACGACAGAATAGTGGAGATGTATCGCACGGAGACTCCCCAGCGAGGAACGGCTAAAGCCTATTCGGGATTATACAAGAGAGAGTTTACGGAAGAGGACAGCGAAATCCGTATCATCAAGGATGAGAAGAAGCGACCTCTTTTGACCATCAACGGGTTTCCCATTACTGATTGGTGCGAACAGAAATGGAAACAACTTATCAATCGCAACCGTTCGCATCGGTTGTAAAAACGAAAATCCCCTTTCTCTTTCATCGTTGTATTTCAGTCCCGACAAAACTTTTCGAGAAGAAAATCACGCAAGAACGCTCACTTTCACTCGCAAATATGTACCTTTGCAAGTAGTAAAAGTGAGCGTTCTTTGGCTATTCAAAACAATGTACCTCAAAGCACTCCGCTCATTTCTAAATCGTTACCTATTCACCTATCCTGAAAAGGTAACACTCTACTTCTCAATAAGATAGTTCGTAAGCAAAAAATCGGGCGGGACTTAATTTTTTATCCGGAAATGATAAGTTTTGTTTTCGTATAGAACCTCATTTTCGTCCCACTTGAGTTATCTAATGTGGCAAGCATCGAACAGATAGCGATGCTGCACGGGCACTTTCCGGAGCACAAATATGGTTCTAGAGGCTGCATATTGTGCGTCTCTCTTTCGTAGGGAGATTCCTAAGGTAAAGGTGTCTTTGAAAGTTTGGAATGGGGACTCCGGACTGAGTTATATTGCAATAATCTCAAATAAAATGTAATTAAGATGAAAAGGGGAGCGGGAATATTGGAGCACTGCTACCATTGTTATATATTTGCTGTTGAACCTAAAATTTTATTGTATCCGGAGTGGCTACGACTCTGTGTGAAGTCGCAATTCCCGCCTATACATAGATAGGCTGCCCAGCTCCGCGAATGTTACAAAGATTGCGCAGTTCCTTGCGAAGAAAAAACTCTAAAATTCCTCGCATGCATATATAAGGATTTGAAGACCGGGACTATTGCTGGATCTCGAGGATACCGATATTGTTCGTGATCTCAACGGATTAAATAATACTCTTACGGGCTATTAGTTTGGATGACGAATAGGGCATTGGCCCTTCGACATATAAATATTGTATATTTTTTTGTTTAATCTGCAGGTATGGGCTACTGCCAAACCGGCACAAAATGTTTGTTTATGAAAGCACCTAAGTTGTCCTTTTTTGTGCTCCTTTTAGTGAGCTTGTTGTGGGCGTGCAAGAGTGGCTCTGACACGCCAGTGGCTAAAAAGCCTTCACTGACCATATCTTCGGATAAGGTTTCAATAGTTGCCGATGGTACTGATAAGGTTACATTTAATGTCTTAGACCAAGACGGCAAAGATGTCACTGCTTCATGTATTTTCTCTGCAAATGGAATCGAACTGCTGACAAACGTATTTACTACCAAAGAAGCTGGGAAGTTTGTCATCGTGGCAAAGAATACGTCAGGCGTTGTTTCCAATGAATTGAGTGTAAGTGCCTTGTCAGAGAAAGCGAACTATTCGGTTGTTGCCGACAAGAAGGCCTTTGTCGCTGATGGTACCGATATGGTTGTCCTCTCACTTAAAGATGAAGATCTTGGTATCGATTTAACTGATGAAGCGCAGTTTTTCTTGGACGGGAAGGCTATAGAGGGTAGAATCGTCAGAGGCTCAGAGGTACGTACATATACTGTTACTGCAAAATGGCGCAACAAGGAAACAAAGCGTTCATTGACCATCGCGGGTACTCAGTTGAATAATATCCAAGGTCGTCAGCTCATTGAGACCGTGACTTCGACTGATTGTAAGTTCTGTAAAACTGAAATTACCACTATTGAGGAAATCATGGAGAAGTCTTCGAGAGTGGCTGTAGTATCAATCCATACAAACAAGTCCTCTCTCTATACGGAGGCAAGCGGTGTATTGAAGCAGTCTACCCTAGATAAAGCAACAGCCTTTACGAAACTTATCGGGTCTTCAAGTACTCCTAACTCTATCGTGGGCCGTGCAGTCAAGAAACGCGAAAAGATAAATACAACTACTGCTACTACATTTATCAATAACCGTATTCCGTCAAGTGCCAACGTGGCAATAGCTCTCGAAACAGCAGTAAGCGACGGTAAGATCACCGTGAAGGCAACCGCAACAAGTAAGGTCGCAGTCACAGGTAAGATCTGTGCAGTACTTGTAGAAAACGGTATTACTGCCGAGCAGTATGAGATGGGAGTCGTCGAGATGAAGTCCCTAATGCGTGACTACCAACCTGATATAAATGGCCAGGACTTTACACTGGAAGTCGGTAAGAAGAGTACATTCAATGCGACATTTGAACTTGACAATGCTAAGGCAGAGAACTGTAAAGTGATTGTCTTCGTTACCAACGATAAAGGACTTCTCGAAAATCTGCAACAAGTAAAAGTGGGTCAATCGATAGGTTATTGATACGATGACTCTTTCAAGACGTATAATCCTCCTATTCCCTCTTCTAGTGGGTTGTGCTTGTGCATTCGCACAAACACAACCCATCAAGAGGGATCTGGGGCGATTGAGAGCGAATATAGATGCCAACGTCGGGGTATATACTAAGGACCCTGTGCTCTCTGCTGACCAATCGCAGCGGTTCGGAACGAATACGTTTCTTTCTCTCGGTTATGATATTGGTAAGTTTCGTTTTGGTGCTCAGTATGATATCTTTGAGCCTCCAATGATAGGTTATCCCGAAGAGTTCAAGGGAAATAAGATCATGCAAGCCTTTGCATCCTTCCATTCGGATAGATTTGAGGCAACCTTGGGGTCATTCTATGAGCAATTTGGAAGCGGTCTTTTGTTTCGCTCCTTTGAGGATAGAGCTCTTGGTATCAATACCGTAATGTTGGGAGCTTCGGTTCGCGTTAGACCATGGGACTGGATTGCCGTTAAGGCGATGGCGGGATTACCACGAAAGTTTATGACTTATGCCAATGCTCGTGTATATGGTGCCGATGGGGATTTGTATCTCGATAAACTTCTGGACGCTGATAGTGATTGGAGTATAGTCGCAGGAGGAGGTTGGCTTTTGAGAGATGATCACTCAAAGTTGGCGGAAGAGAAAAAAGCACCACAGGCAGTGAGAGGGTATACAAGTCGCTTGCGAATGGCAAAGGGTGCACTAACACTCGGTGTCGAGTACACGATGAAAAGCCGGAACTATATGAGGTCTATCCCGTCGGCAGAGGGACAAGCCCTTCTCCTAAACGGTAGCCTTGACTTCTCGGGCTTCGGAGTGTCTGCAGAGTTTCGTACAATCCAGAATATGGAATTTGCTATGGATGACATCTATGGTGATGGAGAGACTCCTGCCCTAAACTATATACCATCGCTAACCAAGCTACATAAATATGCTCTCTTGTCACTCTATCCTCATAGAGTATATGAAGGTGAGATAGGAGGACAGTTAGAGGTGTTCGGATCTATCCCTACGGGGAGATATCCTCTCTCTTTCTCTATGAATGCTTCTATGTACAAGGGGTTGGTGCCGGATGCTGGTACTCCGGGACAGTATAAGCCTTTTGACCTCTCGGGGAAGCTATTATTTGCCGAGACAGGTATAGAGATCGAGAAGAAATGGAATAGAAGTTGGAAAACGACTCTCGTCGCTGACTGGCAACGCAAGCAGGAGTTCAGCACTCTTGGATACGGTATGATGACAATGAATACCGCAACAGTAGTACTGGATGCTCTATACAAGATATCACCGAAAAACTCACTTCGTGCCGAGCTTCAGCATGCTTGGAGTGACTCTAAGGATCATCAAGGTTGGGTTATGGGGCTCTTAGAGTGGGGACTTGCCCCCTCTTGGATGTTTTATGTCAGTGATATGTACAACTATAAGACGGCAGGTAAGAGTATTCACTACTATTCTGTGGGAAGTAGTTACACTTGGCGTATGCTTAGAATCGCAGGAGCCTACGGTCGATACCGGGCCGGTTATCAGTGCTCTGGAGGTGTATGCCGATATATTCCCGAACATACAGGATTCACACTAAGTTTATCAGCAAATATTTGAATAACTCTAATAACAAAATGACTATTATGAAGACAAAAAAGAATTCCTTGTTTGCGATTATTTTCGCACTCATGGTTGGACTCCTTTGGTCTTGCAAGGAAGATCCCAAGGTAATACTTCCGGTAGATCTGAAGGTTGAAGGCAAGGATGTTACGTTCAAAGCCTTTGACGCTGCACAGAAAATATCGGTCACGGCTAACTTTGAATGGACAGCAACTCCATCAGTTGACTGGATTAAGGTCGAAGTAGAAAAAGAAACTCTGACCATTAGGGTTGATCCTTACAATAATCCTGAACAGGATAGGGTAGGGCGTATCACAGTGACTAGCACGAATGGAAAAGAAACTCAAACTGAGTACATCAATGTGACACAGGAAAAGGCTGCCCAGGCTGCCATAGTCTTGGATCCTGCTGAATTGAGGATCGAGTGTGAAGGGAACGTACCTTCTACTGTTACGATCATAGCTACAGTAGGTCTTCTTACTTGGACATGGGCCGATGGGACCAAACCGGAATGGATGAATGAGCCTGAGGTCAAAGATAATGTAATGACTTTTACAGCTATTGATAACCCTACTAAGGAGGAACGTAGCGCAAAGGTTATACTCACGGTGGGGAGCGAAGGTAATCAAGCTACAGAAGAAATGACTGTGGTCCAGAATGCAAATGCACCTTACATTAAGATCGTTCCTGAAGAAGTCTTATTTGATTATATGGGGACAGAGCAGACTTTTGAGGTGTATTATAATACTCCGGAGCTAGACGATAGTAAGCTTTACTCGTTTTGGACTGCTCCATTTGTCACTGTTGAAGTGCCACAAACACGTGCTGATCTTATGATTGCTAAGAAGAAAGTTTATAAGGTCACTGCTCCGATGAATGACTCTCAAGAGGAACGTGTCCGTGAATTCCCATTGTGGGTCTATCTCAATAAAGATTCTAAGGTGCCGGGAGAGTATGTTGAGCTTTTCAAACGCATGAAGTTCAAGCAAGCAGGTACTCCTGTAGCCAGCATCTCATCTGTAAAGAACGTACTCCTGGCTTCTACTGTAGATACTGAGACTGTAACAGTGGTTTCAAGTATTGTAAACTGGACTGCTACTTCTAGTAATGAATGGATCGAAGCTGTTCGTAAGGATGATAAGACCCTTGAAGTAAAAACTAAGGCAAATGATGGTGATACTGATCGTACAGGAGTGATCACTCTATATTGTGGAACGGCAACAAATAATGCTTCGTTTGATATAGAAGTAAAACAAGCTGGGAAGAAGTCTCAGATTGCCCTTGCATCTGAAGAGGTCTTTCTCTCTCCTGATGGCGAAGAAAAGACTATCAAGGTTCTTACTAAGCTTAAGGGTTGGTATGTTGAGGGTGCGCCTGAGTGGTTGAAAGTAACTTTTGATGAAGCAAAAGGTACGATTACCCTTAAAGCAGATAAGGCGGATGCTCCAAGACGTGCTGAACTTGAAGTCATAGCTGTAAGTGGTGAAACAAAAGTAACTGCTAAGTTCTCTGTCATCCAAAATAAAAAGTACACTATAGGTGAAGAATATAAAGTAAATGGTAAGACGGTAGGTATTGTCTATTATACTTACAATAACGGAACCAATGGCTACGTGTTCTCCCTTTATGATAGCCAAGCTAATAAGTATATCAGTGAGGTCGGGAAGATCCCAGCATGGAGCCTTGGTATCTATAGTTCAATAATGAATGACCCGGATGAAGAAAGGAAGAATAGACAACCAGTCTGTCTTGATCACTTCGATGGTCGAAAGAATCTCGTGGCAGTAAAAAAACGTCTTCCTGCAGAATTAGGTGGAAAGACCTGGAGTGAGGCTTATCCTGCGATGGCATGGATTGAAAAGTTTGACTTAGAGAATGGAAACTTAGGCTGGTACATTCCTGCAAAGGACGAATTACAAAAGCTTGTAGATTACGTAAATGGTGTGTATGAAGGCTCGGAAATAAGTTATGAAGGTGACTTCAAAGATAGTCATGCTCAGAAACGTCAGCAGGCACACAAAGCTCTTAACAAGAGACTTATCGAACTAAACGGGCATCCGTTCCCATATGATGTTGGACAAGATGGTATTTTTGTTGAAGTGGCAGTAAGACTTTACTCATCAACGGAAGTCCCACGTGAATCTTCTCCTATCGGATTTGTTGGTATTCATGTCTTGAAGACAATCTATCCGTGGTGGGAGCAAGTACAACATGCAGATACCGACCAATATGATTTGAGCTCAGGTACTCGTGCTGCAATCCGTCCAATTTTGAGATTCTAATATTTGAGCATTATTTTTAGTGTAATAGCAAACTCTAAAAAATAAGAATGTGCACCGGAGCAAAACGCTCCGGTGCATTCTTAAACCTTTAACTTTCTATGAATAGATATTTTTTACATGCTTTGATTCTTTTGTTAGGCCTTATCACTTTTGTTTCTTGTAAGCCCGAGGCAAAGAATAGTGAACCTGATACACTATCTGTTTCACCTACTATACTCAACTTTTTGCCTTCTGCTGAAACACAAAAGATTACTATTGAGACTAGTACAGCCTGGAGTATCACAGGTATGCCAGATTGGGTTACGGTTTCACCTTCTAAAGGAATAGCAGGGAAGACTGAGATCACAATTACAGCAGCTGAAAATAATTCGGGCATGGAGAGACAGGCACGTTTAACTGTGGAGGCTGGTTCTCTTTCATTATTTCTCCCTATACAGCAGATGCCTAAAGGAACACTCGAGCTAAAAGAAAAAACTTTTATTGTCATTGGAGCAACAGATAAGCTTATTGTTCCATATATTGGTACGGTAGAGCCAGAGATTGTCATCCCGGCCAATGCACAATCATGGATTAAAGTTTTATCGACCAGATCTGCACAGGAACACCGTATTGTTTTAGGTATTACACCAAGTACTGATGTTTTTCGCTCTACTGAAGTACAAGTAATAAATACTCCTAATAATATTTCAGATAAGTTCCTCATAAAGCAGTATCCACAGCCGGTAGTTAAATTCAATTCGGATTCTTACTTTCTCAAATATAGTGATACAGAATTTACGCTGAACTATGAAACAAATATTCCTCTTGATGTAGCTCTTGAGGATAACAAAAATTCATGGATTACGATTTCAAAACAATCACTCGATGGTAGAAAAGGAAAGATAGATTTTACTTTTACTCAAAATGAAAGTAAAACGGTTAATGATGTTAGCGTTAGCTTTGTCAACACTGAGTGTGATGTTACATATCGTGTGAGACTGAGTCAAATGTTTAAGGCTAATGATAATGATGCCGTATTGTTTCATAGTGCTACGTATCAACCTGGTACAATAATCGGAGATTTTGAATATAAGAAGCCTACATTTATTTTCACAGGAGATGGTTTTACAAAAGAAGATATTGAAAATGGCACTTATGACAAGTATATGCAGATTAGCTATAACGCAATCTTCGAAACTGAACCATTCAAGACTCATAAAAATCGTTTTAATGCATGGATGATCTACGCTGAATCTAATGCAGATGGGGTTACTCCTGTAGAAGAGTATCAGCAAGGTAAGATTAGAGACACTAAGTATCAAGTATATTTCTATGATACAAGCCGTGGTATGCAAGTGAAGAATTTTGATCAGGTTATCAATGATTGTAAGAAGATTGTAACAAATGCGGGTGGTTATTATAACGAAGAGACTGGTGTGGTTGTTATAGTTTCAAAGTCTTCGGTGTATGGTGGAACTTGTATGCTTGATAAGAAAGGACGAGCTATAGCTCTTTGTCCATTAGCAACAGATGAAAGTGCAGATGTTTTTCCTCTAATCGTTGCTCACGAGGCTGGAGGGCATGGCTTTGGTAAACTAGCAGACGAATATTCAACGGGTGGTACAATTACAGATAGTGAGAAAAGGGGACTTCTCGATTGGCAGAAATCTAATATATACTTGAATGTTTCATTAGAGTTTGATGCTAAAAAAGTTCCTTGGGCTTGGCTCATTGGTACTCCTGGATATAGTGATGTAGGTGTTTTCAATGGGGGATATTATGCTTCAAATGGAGTAACTCGTTCTACGGAAACTAGCATTATGAGGGACAACTTAAAAGTGAAGGAATTTAATGCTTATTCTCGTTACCTAATCTTCAAGAGGCTTTATGATATCTATGATAATCCGGATAATATGGGAATATGGTTTCCCACACCACCCGAAGATCCAAAGACTTGGTTTTTTAAGCTAGATAAACCTAATGCTAAGAATTAATCTATAACTTGAATAGTGAATTCGTTGTGTAGCTCTTATCTGAACAGTTAATCGATTAACCGAATTTGCAATGAGTGAGGTTACGCATCGAATTCACAACTCAACCATAAAAACATTAGAATGAATTTGAGATATGTTTTGTCAAAATTATAGATATATAATGAATAGCTTGGCTTTTCGTTTGATAGATAACCGAGATAAGCATCGTAAGAAACCTCGTAAATGTGTGCGAGGATTCATGTTCTTAACCACTCTATTCTCATTAGCTGGTTGTCCTACTGGATTATTGTATGCGATCCCATCTTCCAATATAGTGATCCAATCTCCTCAGTTAAAACAAATTGAAGTGATAGGAACTGTAGTAGATAGTTATGGAGATCCAATGCCTGGCGTTCGTGTTGTCATAAAAGATGGTGGCACATCTACTGGGGGAGGGACAGATTTAGAAGGAAACTTTAGGATCAATGTCAAATCCGGAGATAAATTAATGCTGGAAGTTTCTTTTATAGGTTTTAAAAAGCAGGTTGTCCCGATTAAAATTAAGAATGGTAAAGTCGATCCAATAAGAATTGTGTTGAAAGAAGAGACTACCAACCTTAATGAAGTTGTTATCACTGGTATGTTTACTCGTAAGAAAGAGGGCTTTACTGGCTCAATTGTGACTGTTGAGGGTAAAGATATCAAGAATATGAGTACTACAAATATTGCTAAGGTATTGTCTATTGTGGAACCAGGTCTTAAAATAATGGACAATATCAGTCTTGGGAGTGATCCTAATCGTCTTCCAGATATGCGTATGAGAGGACAAACAACTCTTCCTGGTGGTAGTGCTGCAAGCTCAGATGCAGTTTCTCTTCAAGGTGAATACGACACGTATCCCAACCAGCCATTATTAATTATGGATGGGTTTGAGATTGATGTTCAGACTCTAATGGACTTAGATCCTGATCGAGTTTCTTCAATTACAATCTTGAAAGATGCTTCAGCCACTGCTATTTATGGGTCAAGAGCCTCGAATGGCGTAATAGTTATTGAAACTTATGCACCAAAAGAAGGAATGCTTAATGTTAGCTACAGTGGGAACTTCCGAATGGAATCTCCAGATTTGACGGGTTACAATCTAATGAACGCAAAGGATAAAATTTATACAGAACACATAGCCGGTTTATATTCTCCTAATGATATAAATGCATTGAGAGACTATCAGAATCGTTTACGCGAAGTAAAGAGGGGGGTAGATACTTACTGGCTTTCACAACCTTTGCGTACATCCATGCAACATCGCCATGCTATCACATTAGAAGGTGGTTCTCAAGCATTGCGTTACAAGCTCTATGCAGGTGTGAATTTCACTCCAGGTATTATGAAGGGTTCAGAGAGAAATACACAGACAACTGCATTAGATCTTTCATATCGTTTTGATAAATTACTGATGAAAAATAGTGTTACCGTAGATAATGCAGTGGGGCAAAATAGCCCGTATGGCAATTTTTCACAGTATGCACGTCTAAACCCCTATTTGCGACCTTATGGTACCAATGGAGAAATTAATAAGGTGATGCAAACATGGAATATGCTCCATCTTAGTAGTAATATTCCCTATCAGGTTAATAATCCGTTGTATAATACAACATTTCACTCACTTGATAGACATTCGACTTTTAGTATCAGGAGTTCTTTCAAACTTGAATATTTACCTATTGATCCACTTCGTTTGGTTGCTGATATTTCTGTACGAAAAGGGATGGGTAAAACTGAAGTGTTCTTACCTGCTCAGCACACTGATTTTACAAATGTTGTAGACCCAACGCTTAGAGGATCATTTAAGCGTGATCAAGAAGAAGATTTAGCTTATACTGTTGATCTCACGGCAAGTTATAATGAATCGTTTAAGGATATGCATTATGTAACTGGGAATCTTCGTTACTCACTACAAGAAACATCTAGCGAAATATATGGAGCAACCGCTACAGGATTTCCTAACGATGCAATGGACAATATTCTCTTTGGAAAGCGCTACAATGCTAATCCAAGAGGACGCGAAAGTACGACAAGACTTGTTGGTGGAGTATTGACTATGGGATATTCGTACAAGTATAAGTATTCTGCGGATTTTAACTTGCGTGTAGATGGTTCCTCACTGTTTGGTAGCGATAATAGGTTTGCACCTTTTTGGTCAGCAGGTGCTAAGTGGAACATCAATAAAGAAGAGATGTTTAAGAATCTAAAATGGATGAGTGATTTAACTTTAAGTGTTACTTATGGTATTACTGGGACACAAGGTTTTTCACCATATCAATCGCGTTATTTGTATACGTACAATAACTTAATGCGTCCATATATCTCTTCTGATGCAACAGGGACAGAACTTGTAGCTCTTGGGAATAAGAATCTTAAATGGCAGCAAGCAGCTACATGGAATTTTCGCCTGGAGACATCTCTATTGGAAGGGCGCTTGACTGCTCGTGTTGAATATTATCGTAAGTTTACTAAAAACTCGTTGGCTCAGTTAACATTGGCTCCATCGATAGGTTTTGCTTCCTATCCGGAAAATATTGGCTCGGTAGAAAATAGAGGTTTGGAATTTAACTTTTCTGTAATTCCATACAGAGATACGAGCAATGAAGCGTATTGGGTTCTTACCCTAAACGGGGCTCACAATCGAGATAAACTTGTTAAGGTTTCGGAAGCTCTTCGTCGAATGAATGAAACAAATGCGACCAATTCAACTAAAACCAATGCGCCACTCCCTCAGTATCAAGAAGGTGAATCTCTTAGCCGTATATGGGTAATGAAATCCTATGGTATTGATCCTACGACTGGTGATGAGATACTTGTCAATAGAGATGGCACACTAACAAGTACATATAATGCAGCTGAACTTGTCCCTATAGGTAATACTGAGCCTCTATGGCAAGGTAATATAAACTCATCCTTTAATTACAAAGGATTTGGTTTGAATTTATCATTCAATTATCAGTTTGGAGGTCAGGTTTATAACCAAACGTTAGTTGATAAGGTGGAGAATGCAGACTTGAGATATAATGTTGATAAACGAGTTTTGACTGACAGGTGGCAGAAGCCTGGCGATAATGCCAAATACAAGCGCCTTACTAATTCTGTGGGAGGTGCAGATACCAAAGCAACATCTCGTTTCATTATGGATAACAACATATTCCGAATGAGTACTATTTCTTTGACTTACAGGATGGATAAGAAAAATACTCCTTTTTTGAAGAAATCGTTTGTTAATTCGATGCGATGGGGGGCTACGGTAGAGGATGTCTTTTATCTCTCTACTGTAAAACGTGAGAGAGGTCTTGCTTATCCTTTTGCACGACAGTTTGCATTGTCATTAAATGTGGTATTTTAAAGATATTTAGACGAATGAAATACGTATATACTACCCTAGTGCTAATTTCTGCTCTTGGCCTTTTTTCATGTGGTAAGTGGCTAGATGTTATGCCCAAGACGTCTATTCCAGAGAATGAGCTTTTTAAGAATGAATACGGATTTAAAGATGCGTTGACAGGTATATATATAAAAATGGGTGAGCCTGATCTTTATGGTAGGGAATTAACCTATAGATATATGGATATGCTTGCGGGGCGCTATGATTTTGCACCGGATTTACGTAATAACTGGGAGACAATCTATGCGTACGATGGTAATTATAAGCATATCAAGAATAAATTTTATTCTGATATATATAATATCATAGCCAATCTTAATAATCTTCTTTTTTATATCGAAGAGAGAAAATCTGTGATTCGAACTAAAGATCTTTACGAGACGATTAAAGGGGAAGCTCTTGGATTGAGGGCATATCTTCATTTCGATCTTTTGAGAATGTTTGGTCCTGTGTATTCTACTGATCCTGAAGCAAAAGCTATTCCTTATCGTACTGAACTTAATAATGTGGCTACCCCTGTTTTACCTTCCTCACAGGTAGTTGAGGCATGTTTGAAAGATCTTCTTGAAGCGGACGAGCTTTTGTCTAAGCATGATAGTAAGATTTTTATGAACAATCCATCTGCTCCTGCATTCAATGTAATGCGTCAGTATAGGATGAATGTATGGGCAGTAAAGGCGATGTTGGCAAGAGTTTATCTTTACAAAGGTGATGCTGAGAGCAAGGCTGCTGCACTAAAATATGCAGGAGAAGTAATTGAAAGTGCACAGTTTTTGCTTTACGAAAACAATAACGAGAATCGTATACTCTTTAGCGAGCATATCTTTGCTATCAATGTGTATGAATATAATAAAATCGTAGATGCAGACTTTGTTAACGAACATGCTTCAAGAATTATGTCTTTATCTACACCACGATTCGAAGAGCTGTTTGAGAAGAAAGGTGTAGGTGCAAGTGATTTCCGTTGTGGTCCTAATGCTTTTATTGCAGTTAAAGAAGGGGCAATTGAGAAACAAGTGCTTCTTAAGTATGACCAGACAAGATACTCTGATAACTATACTGGTAGGGGTGCTATCCCTTTGATTCGTATTCCTGAAATCTACTATATAATGGCTGAGTGTGAGCCTAACCCAAAATTGGCTGCAGAGTATATCAATACTGTCCGCTTTGCCCGCGGGATAGCACTCTCCGATGCTATTAACGGGGATACTTCATTCCATAATCTTGATACGCGTCCTGGGCAAGATGCTACAAAGACAGTTTGTATTAATGAATTGATGAAAGAGTATCAGAAAGAATTTTATGGAGAAGGGCAGCTCTTTTATTTCTATAAGAGGCACAACTATTCATCATTTTATGGACTTCCAGCACGTGTAGATATTCTTGCCAAGTATCAGTTCCCTCTCCCTGATGATGAAATAACATTTGGAAAATAAAACTATGAAGATAAATATCTTATTTGCATTATCATTATGTGTGCTACTATCCTCATGTAAGCAGAACGATATAGCATTTTATAACGAAGCACCTCGATTAGAGTTCCCATCCCGAACTACTCAGTGCGTTTTCGATGATGTTGATTATCTTAATAAGGTTACCGAAAAGGAATTTGAGGTAGAGATTCGCCTTAAAGGTAAGATGCTGAAAGAGATTAAAGTATATTGTCTCAAGGGAGTAGAGAATCCTAATTTGAGAGAAAGTATGATGCCTAAGTTGACCTTTACGTCTTCTTATTCATTTCCTATCAATGAATATGTGAGCAAGGCCAAATTCAAGAGCAGTCGTCCCGATGGTTTGCGTGGGCTCAGATATGCACAGTTAGTATTTAATGTCGACGATAAAGCACATCAATTGGGGGTAGGACGTCAGGAGTTTGCCAAGACCGATTTAGTGGTATCGGTAGATATCAATCAAAATGGTAAACGCTGGGTCTGGAATCAAGAATTGTGGGGACTTTATAGTGCGAACAAATATGCTTTTATGATTGATAATTTCGGAGCGACATTTGAGAATATTCCTCAAACAAAGGAGAAGGTTGCATGGATTCATGAGAGATACATTGAATATCGCAAAACGAATCCTGCGCTTATGGACGATGAAAAAGAGCCTTCTGAAATACATTTTCCTGTAAACTAATTTGCGTATGAAAAAGATACATTACATACTTTCTTTGGTGTTGGCATCTCTTTTCACATCATGTTATGACGATTTAGGGAACTATACCTATAAGGAAATCAATGATGTTGTTATTGATATGCCTCGTACCTATTATGTCAAAATCCCATTGGTAGATTCAACTATTGTTTCTATTCCTGTTAGTTATACTCAAGTTAAGACTCAGGGCAATGACAATCTCAGATATCAATGGAGTATTAGTAAGACAGGGGGCGCACGTGAGAGTGATTGGACCCCCTGTGGGAATGAACCTACAGTTAAGTTTGCTGTATATCCTAATGATCCACAGAAGATATACCTCCGTGTAGCAGTAACAGATACTGACTTGGACATCGTTACTTATGGTGAGGTTACTGTACGTTTGCAGCATGCATTTGATCCTTGTTGGTTTTTGCTCCAAGAGATTGATGGTAATGCTGTTTTAGGAGTTGCTGATGGGAAGGAAGGTGTTGTGGCTGTAACCCAGGATGCCTATAAAGCTTATGCCAATGCTACGATTACTGGAAAACCCAAATTTCTTTCCGTCAATGTCCGTCACTCTACCGGGGATGCTACGATGTTAGGAACTCCGGATGTGCCGATGCTTCAGATTTATACTGATCATGACATTCTAATCCTTGACGGAGGTAATCTGTCCAAGAAGCTCTATACCTACGAACGAATGTTATTAGATAAGCTTAAAAAAGGTGATACCAATTACAATCCCATCTTTGCTGCTGGAGATCAGGCTGGAGAGTGTATTATCGATAACGGGCAGTTTTGGTTTGCCTTTGATGATGGATGTGCTATTTTCTATCCGGTTGCTACAAGTGACAATTCTCAGTATTATGCAACAATGGCATCAGTATCATATACCCGTGGAGCTAAGATTGTTTTCGATAATCTGAACAAACGCTTTCTCTCATATACAAATGATAATATGCCGCTTGTATGGCATACACATAAGAGAATTGCTTGGGATAATAATTATGTTCTTTATGATGTAAATCATAGACTTGCGAATGGTCCCAAACTTCAGCCGATAGGAGAGTCGGGTACTACCAATAATGTCTTTTCTCCCAATGCTATTGGGGCTGACAAAGACGTTATATATATGGGGCCGACAACTAATTCAGACTATCCGGAGATCCTTTCCGTCGCTCGTGTTGGGACAGGCAATATGTTTTATGTATATGAGATATCACCTAAGGCTATTATGGGTGAGAATAGGCGTAAGCCCTATTGTTCTGGTTATTGGGAATTTAAGCCAGAAGAAGACTTTTCTGGCAAAAAAGTCTCTGTCGCTACCTCTGTCGCTTTTGACCGTATCTTTTTCTATGCTGCAGGTTCTAAGATTTACCGTGTAGACCTTAATCGTTCTGTACCTACAGCTTTTGAGATATATAGTTCGACAGAGGGTGAAATAACAGGTCTCAAGTTTCGTTCGGATCGTAATGATGTTGGATATGCTACTGAAGATATGAGTGAAGACGACCCATACATCATGAATATGTATCCAACCTGGTTAGGGGCAATTGTAACGGATCAGAGCGGGAATAGTTCTTTGGTAGAGATGAAGCTCAATCGCGCTGGTGATATAATAATTGACAAGGAATCGAAAGAAAAGGTTGTGTACAAATACACCGGATTTCGTAATGTCGTAGACTTTGCATATTCATTTAGATACTAACAGAGCAAAACAAATGAAAAAGCTACTTTTATCTCTTTTGGCTGTTATAGCTTCGTTCTCAATGTATGCTCAAAGCATACCGGAGAGTGTCGTACTGAAACGTCTTGATAATACGGAAATCAAGATGAAAGAGGTTCTGAATGAAGATATCGTTATCATTACTTTCTGGGCAACATGGTGCAAGCCATGCCGTACAGAATTGGACGCGATAGCGGATGTCGAAGAGATGTGGGCAGGCAAAGTCAAGATTGTTGCGGTAAACATCGATGATTCTCGCGCTGTATCCAAGGTGAAGTCTCTTGTCTCTGGCAAAAAGTGGCCTTACGAAGTCCTTCTTGATGCTAATAAGGAGCTTTACAAGATCCTTAACCTCAGTGCTATTCCTTACGCAATGATTCTGCATAAGAGTGAGAAAGTCTGGGAGCACAGCGGATATGCCCCGGGAGATGAGGTGATCATGATAGAGAAAGCACTTAGCCTCCTAGTAAAATGATATTACCAATCATTACAAAAGATATCTTCTGTAGTAACTGATGTAAACTATTATTATAGGTGACGGTATATTGGGATGTGGTGGACTGCGTCGCAATATATCGTCATCTTTCTTTTAATTATGAAGTTAGATATTACTCTTCGTTTCCCGTTACTTGTATTTTTGGGTATAGTTGTCACTATATCATCGACGAAGGGGCAAGCACAATCCACCGATACTATACCAGGATTGTTTACGACCTATCGTTCCGAAGACAAGATATATTGGGAGATCCCTCACGAACTCTTCGGAAGAGATGTGATGGTTACGCATACCATACTTGAAGCAGCCGCAAGGAAAGCTCGTAATCCTGAGAAGAAGTACGGCTACTCCGGGGATCTTTTTGGCCCGATAGTACTTCGGTTCTATGCAAATGAAAGAGAGGTACGTTTGTTTCGACCGCTTTATGATCGTAGTGTACCGAGTAATCCCGATCATGATATATGGCGAATTGCACGTCAGAGAGGTGATGAGACATTACTCATGACCTTTCCTGCGGTTGAGCGGAGTGATAAGTGTACACGCTTTGATGTCACAAGATTGCTGACCGATAGCCCATTTTTCCTTTTAAGTTCCGTGTCGTTTGATCTCAACATAGGAGCAAAGCTGAATGCTTCTATACAAGAGATCAAGGGGTATGAGGATAAGTTATTGATACAAAGCCGGCAAAGTTATCTTTCCCGTAATGGCTCTTCATATCAGACTGATTGGTTGGTAGGGACTTGTGTTTCCCTTCTTCCATCAGAGCCGATTGATCCTATACGCAGGCCTGACGGCTCATATTTCTATGTGACGAAGAATGACTATACGTCCGATGCCTATCGAGAAACGAACGAGTATATCATCAAGCGTTGGAGACTTGAAGTTAAGCCAGAGGATAGAGCGCGTTATGATCGGGGAGAGAAGGTAACTCCTATTCGTCCTATTGTATTTTACATCGATAAGGATATGCCCAATCGTTGGGTGCCGTATGTGAAGGACGCTGTCGAAGCCTGGAATATCGCTTTTGAAGCTGCCGGATTCAAGGAGGCAATACGTGCTTATCCTATTCCGAAAAATTCGGACATGCCTATTTACGACACCGCATATCCCTATATCTCATGGAAAGTCTCTCCTCAGAAAAATGCCTATGGCCCCACACCCAATGAGCCACGTTCAGGAGAAATCGTGTCATCTCATGTGGGGATGTTCAGTAGTGTTCTTGATATGCTTCAGGCATGGTATTTCGTTCAGTGTGGGGCGGTGGACGAGCGGGCACGTGATATAGACTTGCCCGATGATATTATGGGAGAGCTGATCAAGATGGCCATTACCCATGAGATTGGGCATACTTTGGGACTAGAGCATAACTTCTTTGCCAGCAGTATCCCGACTGTTGATCATTTGCGAGACAATGCTTATCTGTCTACGCACGGTATCACCTCTTCCGTAATGGACTATGTGAGGTGCAATTATGCACTACGACCCGGAGACACTGTCGATCTTCGCAATAGGATTGCCCGCATAGGTGCATATGACTTATACAGTATCGAGTACATTTATCGTCTTTTCCCCGGGAAGACTTTAGCGGAGCGGGAGCGTGCAAGAAATGCATGGCGTCAGACGGAGAAGGCGAAGCCTATACACTTTTTCTACGACATGAGGGATGTTAGAGCCCAGGCCGAAGACTTGGGAAATGACCACGTGGCGGTCAATGCTCAGGGGGTGGCCAATCTTAAGTACCTGGTCTCTCTTCCCGAGTTATGGATCCCGACCGATACTCGTTCCCTGAGAGTTATGCAACGACGTTATATCGCCATGATCGAAGCCCTGAAGACATGGTCAGAACATATCATACAACACTTCGGTGGCAGGCGAATGAATCCTTCTGGGCAATTCCCAATGTGGGAAGCAGAGAGCCTTGAATATAGTCGTAAGGCTATGGCATTTGTGCAAGAAGAAGTGGTAGGATCGCTCTCCTGGCTCTTTGATGAAGCGCGGCTTACCGGCCTTGATCTCGATCCCAAAGTAGAGAGCGAAGAGTTTTGTCGGAGCATCATCTCTACGTTGGTAGGACGCATCATTCATATAGCCCGTATGGAGGCGCGCGGGATAGGGGAGGTTTATACTGTTGCAGAGTATCTGGACTCATTGCATACTGCATTGTATGGCTCAAGTAATAGGAGTCTTTCTGAGGCTGACCTCAAACTTAAGAGTATTTTGCGCCGTCATTACAGTCAAGAGTTGCGAAAACTCCTTGACAAAGAGACATCAACATACATAATTGTTCCGGTATGGAGGGCTATTTCCCGTATCTCTCACACATCTTAATCTATACTTTCCAACCAATGAAACTCAAGATATACACTACAATACTGCTACTGTTCAGTTGCATGGTTGCATTCGGGCAGAAAGCGGAAGGGATTACTATCCGCACACTTCTGTCAGATGGCTACACCGAGACCTATAGTGCGCCATTCACCGTCTACCATAAAGGGAGAAGTATTTATATAACTATCCCCGAGCAAGTCGTAGGGCGGGAGATAGAGATACGTGCTCAGGTCAATAAAGGGTTCGATATGGTTGCCAGGCCTGTTGGGAGTCTTGGAGTGGTTCGAGTGGTCAAGCGGGACAGCTCTTCGATAGCTTTTCAGCAAGAGATATGCAATGAACGCATCCCGGCCGACCATGCTCTTGCGGCATCTTTCCGTAAGTCGAATGTCCAGCCCGGCGAAGCACATTACGAGATCCTGTCTCACGACCCACAGAAGGGGTATCTCATAGAAATCACAAAGCCGCTTGTCACCGGGAATGAGTGGTTTCGTTACAGCTTTTCTAACGTAAGATCTCTCGAGACACAGCACTGCGAGGTCACAAGTGTCCTATCGGTTGGTGACGGCTTCTGCTTCAACATCAAGCGGATGCACGAATATGTCCTGGATGAGTCCAAGCAGATAAGCTACTTGATGGTGCTTCCGGGCGGTATCCTACCCCTTGAGATCGGATGTCTTTTCAGACTTCTTCCACCGAGGGATATACCTTTACGTCTTGCCACATACCGTAATGTCCCTTATACCATCCCGTTCATCGATTACGACCAAGACCCTTATATGGCTGTCAGTGATTCACTTTTGGTTCGTTGGGATATGACCCTTAGCAGCAAGGAGGCGCAAAAGTATGGGAAGACACTTACCACGCCTACTAGACCGATCGTATTCTATATCGACAGTCTGGTACCAAGAGAGTACCGCTCTGCCATACGAAATGCCGTATTGTCATGGAACAAGGTTTTTGCTCCTGCCGGATTTAAGGATGTCCTTCAGGTACGTGATGCAGGGAAGAAGACTATACTTGCGGAGCAGCGTGCGGTCATAGCCTACGATCTTATCCAGCCGGGAGTCGAAGGTAGTATTACCTACCATCCGCGTACGGGGGAGATCCTCTCGTGCCGTATCAATATAGGACACGGCTTTCTCGGTGAGCGGCTCGACGACTACCTGCTCAAGCACGCCCTGACTGACCCTGAGATCATCCGGGATAATCAGAATAAAAGGCGAGCCATGCGCTTACTCGAACAAGAAGTAGCGCAGAAGGTCGGCGAAGTACTGGGAGCTTATACCCACGAGGGTCTGCACCGCACATATCGAATCTACCCTGACGTGAAAGACATCTATGCCGATCGAGAGGCCGGATTGAGGATGTGGGGGCGGGAGAAGTCGGACAAACCGACCGAAAGTCTCGCTACCCAGTCACGAAAGTTGGCAGACCTTTCGTTGGTTATACGGCAGCTTGAGAAGTTCGTAAGCGTAAGGTCCACCACAGAGAAGGCAAGGCGTCTATCGACTTTGTATCCCAAAGGGTACAAACTCTATGGAAGTTATATGAAAGATCTCATCACATACACCTCGCCTACGCGTAGCGATATCCCTCGGATTATTGCTCTCGTCGGGGATTATCTCTTTGTCGATGAGGATCCTATGGACTCTCCCTTCATGCGTGTTCACTCGATGACAGACCCTCGTTGGGTACACGAGTCGGTGCTGAGGGATCTATGTAGGGCGTTGTTGGGTCGTACGGACGATAGTGTCTTTGCTTTGGAGCTCTTTTCGGCGGTACACTCCCGACTCTTTTCGGACTTCTCGTCACGTGTGGTGCCGTCCGTGCATCGTATGGATGTCCAACTCATCTTCCTGACTACGCTGCACGAGATGTCTCGTGGGGCGAAGTCCGAAGATGTAAGCCTCTTTCTGCACACGCAACTTGAACGTCTCATGGCTTGTCTGAAAGAGTATATCAGTCGTGCCGATGCTGACCCGGATACCTCTACTTACTATAAGTTCCTCCTCTTCAAGCTGGGTGATCGTTCATGTATTTAGTCTTGGTGACCTGCTCCGCTCCCTTTGAGCGGAAGTGCATGAGCAGGCGTTTGTGACCCATTGTTACGGAGGCGAGGTGAGGAGGCGGTGTCATAGATCGATCTATGGCATCGTCTCTTTGCTATTTGTACGGTAACGGAAAGGATGAGTATCCCGTACTTTAGTCGTTCACTCCGGTATATGAAGTAATCATCCGTAGCTGAAAGGTAGTTTTCAGCTACGGATGATTACTTTTCAGTCCCAGAAAATTAGTTCTCAACCCCGGAATATAAGTTTGTGTCCTGAAAGGCGGAAGTTTCTTATCGCTACTTGAGCTTTCCTTTCCCGCGTGGTGGTAGGTCTCGCTCCAGACCAGAATGCACGATGGGCTGCACCGTAGCCACGGCACAGCCCATCGTGTATAGCTCTCGTCCAGACCTCTTGGTGGTAGTGGGTCGGGAGGTAAAATGAATTAGTCCGCCCCGGGGTAGGGAGACTTCCGGCTTCCTACCCGAATTAGAGCCATTCGGATATGATGGCATCCATAGCGGAGCGAGCTTCCTCAAGGCGTTTGAGGTACTCGAACTGCGCTCTTGTCCGGATCAGATTATGCTCTGGCTTATGTGTCTTGAAGTACACGTCGCCATTGATATAGTCGGTCAGGAAGCGCACGACCTGCATATAGGTGAGTAGGCGTCCGCCATAGGGTAGCATCTGTATCTCTGTGGGGGTTAGGAATGTCTTGCCCCACGTCATGTATCCATCCAGATATGCCCTGAAGACCTCCATATCCACTCCTATACTTGATAGGCATTCGTCGTCTTCCTTGCCGGTATTGACAGCAGTGCGGATGAAGTCTCCGATGTCGGAGAGTACGAACCCCGGCATCACTGTATCGAGGTCGATGACGGCAAGTACCTTTTGGGTCTCACGGTCGAAGAGGATATTGTTCACCTTCGTATCGCAATGATTGATGCGCTTGGCGAGTAGTCCGTCGCGGTACATACGTTCCTGGACGCACATTTCGTGGGCACGCTGCTCGATCTCCTTGAGCAGGTCGGCGACTTTGGCGGCTCTTCCTTTGGGATCTTGTGCACAAGCCTCACGGAGTTGTGCCAGCCGGTGTTCCATGTTGTGGAAGTTCATAATCGTTTCTCCCAAATCCTCTGCCGGTAGGTCCGAAAGCATATACTGAAACTCCCCGAATGCTTGCCCTGCTTCGTATGCCAGCTTGGGTGTCAGTGTCGTATCTATACAGATACTGTCGGGGATGTAGTAGCATACTCTCCAGTAGTTTTCGCCATCGTAGTGGTACTTCTTCCCATCTCTTGTCGTGATGAATGTCAATACCCTACGGTCTATATCTTGTACTCCTGCACCGAGTAACTTCTGACGGATATGGGCAGTGACACGGAATATATTCTCTTGAAGCGTATCGATATCCGTGAATATGTGATGATTGATGCGCTGAAGGATGTACTTGGGAGCATCCGGGATGGAGGTGACATATACACCGAACGTGTCGTTGATATGCCCATTCCCTATGGGCGAAACCTGAGTGACTGACTCGGATATAGGGAAGTGACCGAGCACTTTGAGGGTATCGTACATGATACAATTAGGGTTATTACTGGTAAAGTGGGAAGAACAGGGGTGAGAGTACCCATAGTCCGACGTAGAAAAGCAGAATAGACCAAGCGATAAGCCTGCTTCGGCGTGGCTGGTCATGGTAAAGAGGCATGAGAGTGCTATCGGGGGAGCTTAGGAATAACCTGCGTCCCGTCTCATACAGCGTGTACACTCCCCAACCAATCAGACTCCCTATCACTATGCCCGGTATCACATCCGTAATGAAATGGACGCCCAAGTAAATACGGGAATAGGCTACCGTAGCTGCGACAAGGATCGCCATCACGGTGTACAGCCTATCCCTCAGTAGAAGGGCGGTAAAGGTAGCGAAGGAGAAGTAGTTGGTAGTGTGTCCGGAGATGAAGCCATAGCTGCCACCTCTGTAACCCAATACGGTCTGGACAAGTTCCATCGTCTCGGGATGATGTGTCGGTCTGTATCGCTGAAAGAGTGGCTTGAGTACGTGGGAAGATAGCTGATCTCCTACAAATATGAGTAGAACGAGACCAAGCATCAGAAGCAAACACTCCTTCCCCTTTTGCTTATACAGGAGCAAAAAGAGAAGGAGTATCGAGTATAATATCCAGGGATACTTATCCGAGATAAGGTACATCACAGAGTCCAGGTATGGACTGTGAGGACTATTGAAGAGAAGGAAGAGATCCTTCTCCCATAATACGAGGTTTTCGATCATTGATAAGCCTTGGTGTTGTTATCAACGAAGATATTGATGACTTCGAAATCTGTCTCCGGAAGCCAACCGATGGTGCCATCGGGGAGACGTACTTCGGCAAAGCCGTTGAGCCTTTGGAGGAGCGTCACTTTCAGGCCAAAGTGTACTACGACAATATCTTCGGCCGACATGTCTGGGGAGCTCTTGACCGTAATTACCTCGGACATCAGGATCGCTTGTGTGGTATCGTGTGTGAAACGATATGATTTGTATGCCATCGTATTCGCAAAGATGCAAAGGACAAGTGCCACTATGCCACAATAGAAAGCTACTATCTTCATCGTCCGGGAGGTGCCGAACCAATACAACAAAACGGCAGCTGCCACGCAGAGAAAGAGTGCGACACCAATGACCAACCAGGTATTGAGCATAAACCAGTGCGAAATATCGTCCATCCAGTCTGATAGGAAAAATCTGGCGGGCTCGTTCATCTTGTCGATCGTACGACTATTGGCCAGCTCGATATTGTATCTCGTATCAGAATCTGCCGGGTCGATCAGATATGCTCGCTCGAAAGCAAGGATCGCCGGTGCTATATCTCCGTTCTTGAAGTATGCACACCCGAGATTGTAGTATAACTCTGCTGTGGGGGCTATGCCTGCTTCAATGGCTTGCCGGTATTGCTCGATAGCAGTCGTATAGTCGGCAGCGGCATAAGCTTCGTCCGCTGTGTTTGTCGGAGCGGTCGCACCTGAAACGGCATAGTTGAGGGAGAGTAGTATGAGGATACTGAGTTTGAGTATATATCTTGTCATAGCTTTATTTCGTTTTTGATGACTCTATGTCTTCGATGACCCGCACACACTGATCGTAGAGCTGCTCTCTCGCCGTCTTATCTCCCGATGGCGTGTAACGAGCCAACTCGAGGGCAGAGAGTGCATCTATGGTCTGAGTGATTGTATCTTGGCTAATCCCTTTCTCCGCTAAGACAGAAGAGATGTTTTCTTTCGATAACGACGAAAGAGGGATACGGAACTTACTGGAGAGATAGTCGGATAGTCCCTTGAGGAGGGCCTCGTAGAATGCGGAGTGGTCACCGGAGTCTCGTTTGGCAATAGCCAGCTTCAGCCATCGACGAGCCAGCTTACCTGCTCGCTTGCTTTTGTATCCGGAGATGTTTGCTATATCATCCCTTTTGCTTTGTAGCACGAAGAATACCACGAGGGTAAGGATCACAATGGCGAGATAGATGATGAGATAGCCATAGAGTTTCGGGTTTTGAGCTGTGGTCGATCCCGTACTCTTCTTCAGATAGCGGATATCTTTGCCCAAGTACTTTACTTCCTGCTTGTCGGTAAAGTTGGATACAGAGGTGCTGGTAGTCGTACTCCCCTTGTCTACGTGTATCTTAATCTCCTTGGTGTTGATGGTCTTGTATGTGCTCGATGCCGGATCGAAGTATACAAACTCTACGCCTGGGATGATATAGTCCCCGGGAAAGCGTGGAACTGCATAGAACTCTGTCTTCTTCTCTCCCGATACTCCTCTTGTCGTAACTTCTAAAACCTCTTCTTCTTTTGGGTCGTATGTCTCGAACCCTTCCGGGAACTTTGGTGAGGGGATTTGTACCAGCTTGATATTGCCACTGCCTTTGAGGTGGGCATTGATACGAATACTTTCGTTGGCCTTAGTCACAGACTCCGGGGCTTCGATGGAGAGATCGAACGTCCCTACTGCACCATCGAATCCTTCGGGTCTGGGTGAAGGTAGGGGTTTGACTTTGATTGTAATAGGATTGGACTTGAGAACCTTGCGAACAGTCTGCGTAGTGGCGAAGAAATTATCGAAAAAGCTGTCCATACTATCTACTTGTCCTCTTACAGGGATGGACAGTATGACTTGAAAACTTCCAGATGGGACAGTCAATGTGCCGTCACGTTGAGGGAAAAGATAGGTTTGCTTGATCTCGACGGTACGATAAACTCTGCCTTTATACTGCTCTGCTTTGAGTTGGAGTACCTGTGGCATCTCTACGTCTTGCGAAATAAACCCATCAAACTCTGGGAACTTTACATCCTCGAAGTTGAAATCGTGTTGGGAATATATCTTGAAAGTAACGAGCAATCCTTCCTGTTCGTACACATTTGTTTTGGTTGCCGTCGCTGTTACAAATATATCTTTGTCGGAGACTTGTACTCCTTGTGTGCTGCCCTTCCCGTCCGAGGTATCGCTCTTACCGCTCTGTCCTTGTACCGCAGAGGGAGGATAGACCGTGAACTTACGACTTCGTGTACGGTAAGTGCTTGATCCTACTTGTACGCTTGCCGAAGGGATTTCGTATTCTCCCGCTTTCTCTGCCATCATCACGTAGGTAAATGACGTGTGTTCCTCGGACTGATGCTTGCCGTTGATGATAGAAGTCCGTTTGCTTCTCGATAGGCTGGGACCATATAGTACCTGTATTCCTGCAGGCTCCTCCATTCGGAAGTTCTTCGCATCGGCGTTGACGGTGAAAGAGATCCGGAACTGCTCTCCTTCTACAATGACATCGGGGAGGGAGAGTTCGAATGAAGTGCTGCCCTGTGCTCTGGCATCTACTTTGCCCCAAGTAGTGCTTACGAGACTGGTAAGCAGAAGAAGTAGTATGTAGTTATGTTTAAAGTATTTCATATCCCCAAATTAAGTGGATTACCATTGCTTTTTGTTTTTGCTGGATTGGCTCTTCTGTTGCTTGGCTTTATCAATCTTTTGCTGTGTATCTTTTTCATCTTTCAGAAAAGCGTCCAGTATCTTTTGAGCATTATCTTTCGACATCTTCTCTTGAGCGTTCTGTTCTTGCTCTTGAGTTTTGTCTTGTTTGTTATTGTTTTCTTGCTGTTGCTCCTGCTGGTTATCCTGATTTTTGTCTTTGTCTTTGTTGTCCTTGTTTTGGTCGTCTTTATTCTCTTGTTGCTGTTGCTGCTGTTGTTGAAGTAGCTTCTGTGCTAAAGCAAGATTATATCTCGTCTGATCATCAGTAGGACGTTCCCACAGAGATTTGACGTACGCCTTGATGGCTTCGGCGTAGTTCTTCTCAGACATATAGATGTTGCCGAGATTGTGTGCCACATCTGCAAGTTGATCCGGCGAGAGGGTGGCATTCTCCATCAGTGACATATAGTTGTTTTTTGCCTCTTCGCGCCTATTGGTCTTGTACAAAGTATTGGACAAGTTATAATTAGCGACGAGATCTGTAGGGCTTATCTCCAACGCTTTGCGGTATTCTATTTCAGCTTTTTGGTATTCTTCTTTCTTGAAGTAGCTATTCCCCTTACGGTCAAGTGCCCTCACTTCTTTCTGCGCATATAGCGTAGAAGAGAGAAGAGTCGCCATAAAGGTGATCAGAAGTAGTAATCTCATATCTCGTTCCATCTATAATCTTATTTATCTCCAAACAACTTCATCCCTCGCAAGTATCTGTTTTTGCGATCTAAGTATACGACGTCTAAGACCAACAAAAGTAAAGCCGGGATCAGGAAGTAGTGGTATTTCTCGTCGTATGCACTATACATTGTGGTGCTGAGCTCGCTTTTCTCTATCTTATCCATCTCTTTTGTTAAGATGCGGACGGTAGAGGATATATCATTGGCTTGGATATATATGCCACCACTTTCGTTAGCTATTTCCTGTGCCATTGCTTCATTCACCTTTGTGATAACCATATTGCCATTTTCATCAAGTAGATATCCACCTTGTTCCGGTAGAGGTATAGGACCTCCTTGTTCGGTCCCGATGCTGATTACATTGATAAGTATCCCTTTATCTTTGGCTTCCTTTACTGCCTCTATGGCATCGCCGTCATGATTTTCTCCGTCAGTAATCAAGACGATAGCCTTTTTTATTGTTTGATTTCCCGAGAAACTTCGTGTCGCTAATCGGACCGCCTTGTCGATAGATGTGCCTTGAGATGCGATAAGATCCGGTGATGCTGAGGATAGGAACATCTTTGCAGAGATGAAATCTGAGGTGACAGGCAACTGAACAAAGGCATCGCCGGCAAAGAGTATCAGACCGACTTTATCGTTGGATAGGTTATCTACAAGTCGAGATACGATCCCCTTAGCTCTTTCGAGACGACTTGGCTTGACATCATCGGAGAGCATTGAGTTGGAAATATCCATACATATTATCACCTCAATACCTTCTTTCTTTACCGTTGTTGTCTTGCTGCCCATCTGAGGACGTGCTAAAGCAATGGTCATCAGCGATAGGGAAAGCATGATAATTATGTCTTTCGTGATCTTGCGTCGTAGAGACAAGTCCGGCATAAGCTCTTTGACTAAGTACGAGTCGCCGAACTTCTTTAGCGTCCTACGCATTCGTATGATACGAAAGAAGGAGAAAATACCTAATAGAGCTATCGGTATAAGTAAGAGCAGAAAGAATGGATACAGTAATCTCATAGGCTTGTAGGGGTAAATCAGTCTAACCTTATGGCAATGTCCTAAACAATGTTGTCCTCAACAAGTATGCAAGTACCAATACAATAAATGCGCAAAGTAGAAATGGGGGATACAAGTCCTCCATTTGAGTATAGGTTTCGACCTTTATTTTTGTTTTCTCCATTTGATCTATTTCATTATAGATCGTTTTCAGGCTATCGTTATCTGTAGCTCTGAAGTACCGTCCTCCAGACTTAGCAGCTATTGCTTCAAGCGTCCCCTCGTCTATATCTACCTGGACATTTTGGTATTGAATCCCAAGTGGTGTTTGGAACGGGTAGGGAGCCATGCCCCTGGTCCCTACTCCGATTGTATATATTCGTATCCCGAAGGTTTCTGCTATTTCTGCTGCCGTTATCGGTGCAATCTCTCCTGCGTTGTTAGATCCGTCAGTGAGAAGTATGATGACTTTGGACTTCCCTGGTATATCTTTTAGCCTGCTTGCTGCCGTCGCAAGACCGTTACCTATCGCTGTCCCATCGCTTATAATCCCTGTCTCAATCCCCTGCAATAGATTCAATAGGGTTGCTTGATCGGTAGTCATGGGACATTGAGTGAAACTCTCTCCAGCAAAGACTACCAATCCAATGTTATCGTTAGGGCGAGATGCAATAAACTGTGCGGCGACATCTTTTGCTGCTTCGATACGATTAGGGCGCAAGTCCTCGGCAAGCATACTCGTAGATATATCCATTGCCAACACTATATTGATACCTTCTGTAGAAGAACTGCTTTGAGAGTGCGACTTTTGCGGGCGAGCCAGAGCAACAACCATAAGTGCATAGCTGATCAAAAGGAATACGAAAGGGACCCAATGTAGCCTCACTCTGAATGATTTGGGCATACGGTCGAAGCCATTAGTCGTTGAAAGAGTAAAGGTGGCAGGGCGTTTCTTCCGATGGTAATACAGAGCCACCAATGGTGGAACCAGTAGCAGCAAGAAGAAATAGTATGGATTGGCAAATGTCATGTTCGGGTCGAGTTAAATAAATACCAGGAGGTCGTTTTATTTATCGTCAATGGAGTCTACTTCACTTTCGATTGGTTTATACTCACGTACGAATGCTTCAGCGGCATTGAGTACAGAGATGTTGTCATGCGAAGGTGGGGTGTACTTGGCAAACTTAGCCAAGTCCGCCATAGAGAGTATGCGATGCAGCTCCTGATACATCTGTCCCTTGTCTACATTTGCGCGGAACGCCTGAAGTATCTCGTTACTCGTCATCTCTGCGGTATGCAATCCGTGTACACGAAAGATGTATCGGCGCAGTATATCTGCCAGCTCCGTGTAGTACTCCTTCACCATATTGTTTTCCCATAACTTGCGACTCTTCAGGCTTTCTATCGCCTCTATTGCTTCGCTGTATGGATCTTTCTGTACTACGGACCTGGTGAGAGTTTCGGGAGTGAGGGCTCTTCGCTTCAGCAGATGCTTTCGTTCCAGAATGATTAGTAGTACTATCAGTACGGCAAGTAAGGAGAGAGTTATCGGCAAGAAGTAGTCCATGAAGACAAAGGCCGGCTTCCACACGCCCTTTATATCATTGTACTTGTCGGGTTGTTCCAGATCTACGGGTACTGTGCTCACGAATAAGTCCGGAACTTCCGTGGCAGAGTAGAGGCTATCGCCGACCAATGCATTGATGTTACGGAGCGAATACATAGCGGAGTCGAACGATGTGATGATCACACTGTATATAGACTCCTTTATCATATCATTGACATTCGTCGAGTCTGTCAATTCGTACTTGACGATCCCTACGCCGGTGACGAGGGTATCTCCCGGGAGAATGAGCTTAGCCTGTTGTGATCTGCTGTGTACTATCCGCACATTCAGTATGGTCTGCTCGCCTATGAGGATATCACTCTTCTCAAGGGAGGGGATCACTCTTACCTCTTGGGCGGGCAAGCTTTGCCAAAGTGCGGTCAGTGTAAGGAGTATATAAATAATGTATTTCCTCATAATAAAGTCACATCATCATCGTTTGCGAGTAGCGAAGAGGCGTATCAAGCTTGGCACATAGTCTTGGTTGGTCATGGTAGAAACGAAGTCTATATCATACTTTGTAAATGTCGCCTGCATATATCCGCATATCTCTTCCCAATACTTGCGATAGCCGGTTATCGCCACTTTGGACGAACTATCTATCATCATTATTTTCCCTGTCTCGGCATCACTTACTCGGAGCAGTCCGACATCGGGGAGAGCTGCTTCGTGTGGATCGTACACCTGCACTGCCATTACGTCATGTTTTTTTGAAACTACGCTTAGGGTGGGGGCATAGTCTGGTGTGTTGATGAAGTCAGAAAGCAGAAACATACTGCAATGTTTCTTTTGCATATTGTTGGCGTACACGAGGGCTTTGGAGAGATCTGTCCCTTTTCCGACAGGTTTCATCAGAAGTATCTCACGCAAGATGTGCAAGACGTGCTTCCTACCCTTGGCCGGGGGGATAAACTTTTCGATTTGGTCTGAGAAGAAGATTACGCCCACCTTATCATTGTTCGTGATACAAGAGAACGCGAGTGTCCCTGCTATCTCTGCAATAAGCTGACGCTTGGTCTTGACCTGTGTACCGAAGATACCACTCGAAGAGACATCTATCAGCAGGAGTACCGTAAGCTCTCGCTCTTCCTCATAGATCTTGATATGCGGCTTGGCATATCGTGCCGTGACATTCCAGTCTATGTCCCTGATATCATCCCCATGGCGATACTCACGCACCTCGCTGAATGCCATACCACGACCCTTGAAAGCCGAACGATACTCCCCGGCAAAGATGTTGCGAGAGAGGTTCTTCGTCTTGATTTCAATGCGCCTGATCTGCTTCAGTAGCTCGTTTGTCTCTGTGATCATCTTTAAAAGTCTGAATAGAGCTTATCAAGGTACGTCTATCGTATCCAGTATGTCGTTGATCACTTCCTCGGTGACCAGGTTATTGGCTTCCGCTTCGTACGAGAGGCCTATACGATGTCGAAGCACATCGTGGCATACGGCACGTACATCTTCTGGGATTACGAAGCCTCTACGTTTGATAAAAGCATAAGCTCTTGCTGCAAGTGCCAAGTTGATCGATGCACGGGGCGAAGCTCCATAGCTAATCATATTGGTCAGCTTTGCGAGACCGCTCTCTGCTGGGAACCTTGTCGCAAAGACAATGTCCACGATATACTTGTGTATCTTCTCGTCAATGTAGACTTGGTGCACGATACTGCGTGCGTGCTTTATGCTTTCTATACTTACGACTGGTCGCACATCGTTTTTCTCTTCACGTATCTGGTCTTGTATTATGCGGCGTTCTTCCTCCTTGGTAGGGTAGCCGACATTGACCTTGAGCATAAAACGGTCTGTCTGCGCTTCCGGTAGAGAGTACGTCCCCTCCTGATCTATGGGGTTCTGTGTTGCCATGACGAGGAATGGATCTGGTAGTTTGAACGTCTCCTCCCCTATGGTCACCTGCTTCTCTTGCATAGCTTCGAGGAGTGCGCTTTGCACCTTCGCCGGAGCACGGTTTATCTCATCGGCAAGCACGAGATTGGCAAAGATAGGGCCATGCTTGACACTGAATGCTTCGTTCTTCTGGCTGTAGATCTGTGTCCCAATGACATCGGCAGGCAACAGGTCGGGAGTGAACTGAATACGGCTGAAGTCCGCATCCATAAGAGATGCAAGCGTCTTGATCGCTAAAGTCTTAGCGAGACCCGGTACACCCTCCAAGAGGATATGTCCATCTGCCAATAGCCCGATGAGAAGACTCTCTCTCAGGTGCTTCTGCCCCACGATGACAGCATTCATCCCACTATCTAAGAGATCCAGAAAGCGACTTTCTCTCTCAATCAGTTCCGTAAGCGCACGGACATCAACTACGTTTTTCTCCATTTCAATCATATTATAAATTGATACTGCTTTCTTGTTGCTACTATATATAAT
>JBHBLB010000007.1:0-2733 GCA_041791495.1 Porphyromonas sp. | reverse complement strand
GGTAAGTTGCGCCACTTCCGTACAGGTTTTCCCGTCCTTGCCGATGCCGATCCCTTTACTTTGCTTGACAGATAATCGGATATTTGATATAAGAGAATAGGATCTTTCTCGATAAAGATACGGTAAAGCAATAGGATTTTACCGTATCTTTTTGTGTTTCAATATACATATAATTAGGTATTTGTCGGGGTGTGAAATGCTTATTGTTAGGGATTTCAGGGGTGCATAATAGAGAGTAAATTTGCCGAACATATTATTCTCGTTGGGACTTTATGGCTTTGGGCAAATACTCTTCTATATCGGGCAGTCGGCATCTTACCATGCTTATTGCCCTTTTATGCTTATGCCATTTCGGGAATACTGCATCTGCAAGGGCTTCGTTAGACACATTGGGCGTCACGGTTACGATACAGGTGCGGGAACAGAGTACGGGAGACGCTCTGCCGGGTGCGGGAGTGATGCTGGTCGGTAAGGCAGGACATTGTGCCACACGTACCGATGCAGTAGGTGTCGCTGTACTCAAGAATATCTCCGTGGGCGGATACGAGCTTCGGGTCTCGTATATCGGCTATCGGGAGTATAGGCAGGACGTAACTGTCGGAAAGGATGGGGAAAACCTCAAGGTTGCCCTCGTGCCGAAGAGCGAAACGCTCAAAGAAGTGGTCGTTACCGCCTCCGAGTCTCGAGGGATGAGCAGCGCGTCCAAGATAGGAAAGGATGCGATGCGACACTTACAGCCTTCCAGCTTCTCGGATCTCCTCGAACTGCTTCCCGGAGGTTTCGCTTCGGCACCTCACCTTACGGCACCCAATGCGATCAGGCTTAGGGAAGCTATCATCCCCGCAGCGAGTTATATCCCCGGGATGCCCTATGTCTCTTCTGAGAAGTACGTGACCTCTTCGCTCGGCACTACGTTTATCGTGGACGGCGTCCCCGTAAGCAATGATGCAGGGATGCAGTCGGTATCGGGAGCTTGGGACAGTAAAGTCACTTCACGATCCTTTTTGAACATGGGCGTGGATATGAGATCTCTTTCCGTAGATGATATAGAGGAGGTGGAGATAGTAAGAGGGATCCCTTCGGTTGAGTATGCAGATCTCACGAGCGGTCTGGTAAAGATCAAGCGGAGACGTCACTTCAAAACCCTTGATGGACGGTTCAAGGCAGATATGAAAAGCCGTCTCTTCTATCTGGGGAAAGGGTTCACGGAGCTCTGGAAAGGGTTTGACCTTGCACTTGGAGCCGACTTCCTTAACGCCATGGATGATCCGAGGAACATTCGTGAGACGTACAAGCGTCTCTCTTTTTCGGTGAGAGGGACTCAGAGGTGGCGTACCGAGCATGCAGACATACGTTGGGACATCAATCTGGATCATACCGGTTCCTTCGACGATGATAAGAAAGATCCTGATATCAATAGCGGAAACCTGGATGACTATACCTCTTCCTACAATAGATTTTCGGCAAGTCAGTCGTTCAATATCAGGTTCAAGGATAAGAAAATAATAGAGGAACTTTCGCTCGATGCGTCATATACCATCAGTCATGACCTGACAAAAGTAGATCGCTTCGTACAACTCTCCAGAGACCTGCCCTATACCGATGCTCGCACCGAGGGCGAACATGAGGGAAAGTACTATCCATATATGTATGAAGGGCACCATAGGGTAGAGGGTATGCCTCATTACGGTCATGTAAAGATGCGTGCCACATCACGTTTCGATCTGGCCGGGACGAAGCACACTATGATATATGGCGGGACATTTGACTACTCGAAGAACTTCGGTGATGGGGCTGTCTTCGACCCGGGTATGCCTGTGTATCCGAATGCAAGTACACGTCCTCGTCCGTTCTACGACATCCCGGCACGCAGACTTCTGACATTCTTTGTCGAGGATAGGGTGTCTGTCCCCATCGGTGTGCATACATTTACGCTTGCGGGAGGTGTTGTTTCCAATGCGTTATTGGGGCTCTCTTCGGAGTTTTCTATGTCGAGGAGGTTCTATCATGACCCAAGGGTGAATGCTCGTTTCTCTTTCGGTGATCTCTTTGTGGGGGAGCGACCATTGGGTTTACATATCAGCGTGGGGACAGGATCTCATTCCCGTTTCCCAACGATGGTACAGATGTACCCAGAGGTCGACTATGTTGATATTCTTCAGATGAATTATACCCACGTCAATCAGGCATATCGTCGTTCGAACATCCATACATATATCCTTCATCCTACCGGGAAATCTCTACTGCCTGCACGTAATGTCAAGTGGGAGACTCGGTTAGATGCCGACTGGGGAGGATACAACGCTTCGGTGACTTGCTTTCGTGAGACGATGCGCAGTGGCTTCCGCCCGGACGAAGATCTGATAATCCTCAAGTACAAGCACTATGATACCTCGGGGATCGATCATAACTCCCTCGTTGCGCCCCCGGACATCGAGACCCTCCCCTTTGCAGAACGCCGTATCATGTATCGGATGCAGAAGAATACGAATGGGAGCGAGAGCAATAAAGAAGGGATAGAATGGATGGCATCTACCCCACGTTACAAGGGAATAAATACAAGGATTACGTTCAGTGGTGCATGGTTTCGCACGACACATCGGAATAGTCTCCCTCAATATTACCGTCCCAACATCATTCTTGAGGGCAAAGAACTAATGTATATGGGGATCTATGATGATACGGAAGGGGTAGTGAGCGAGTCCCTTACCAGTGATCTTCGACTCGATAGCC
>JBHBLB010000006.1:0-55407 GCA_041791495.1 Porphyromonas sp. | reverse complement strand
TTTGCCGTCTTCTTCGGTCCACCTTCCCTTTGCCATCCTTTCTTCTTGCCATTTTCAGCTTCCTCTCTTTCTCTTTACTGCCTTTTGTTTCCTGCCATCAGTTTTCTCTCTTCTTTCTCTCTACTGCGTTAGTTTTCGTTGGGTGTGATATAAAACTTCATCTTCAACTCCTATAGTGCTGTCCCGGATCGTCCGAAGAAAAGATGCGGTAAGATTTTGCTACGTATCCGGGCGAGAAGTTGTGTTCAGCCTCTGGATGCTACTTCTCCGCTCCTGAAAAGTAAATTCCCACTCCTGAAAAGTAAATTGCCGCCCCGGGGGATTAAATTCCCGCTCCTGTAAATAGCTTCATGTGCGATTCTCAACCATTTTCTTTCCGCATGTGGGGAGGGCTGTGTCCTTGCCCCGGCGGCCTTTGAACCTTATTTGTATCTTTGTTGTTTATAGGACGGAAAGTAAAATATGTAATATCGCTATGCAGTCTCTTCCCTTTATCGAGTGGTGTCTTGAGCACCTGAATTACTTTACAATCACACTTTTGATGATGATCGAGAGCTCATTTATCCCCTTCCCTTCGGAAGTAGTGATCCCTCCGGCGGCATATATTGCGGCAACGTCGGGGGAGTTGAATGTCTATCTCGTAGTCCTATTCGGGACTTTGGGGGCAGTGCTCGGTGCTCTTGTCAATTATTACCTCGCACTTTTCCTTGGGCGTCCGATCATCTACCGGTTTGCGAGTAGCAAGCTCGGGGCTCTGTGTCTACTGGATGAGGGGAAAGTGATGAAGGCGGAGCAGTACTTCTATCGGCATGGTTCGATCTCTACATTCATCGGTCGCCTTATCCCCGGGATACGTCAGCTGATCTCGATACCTGCAGGTCTGGCTCGGATGTCGCTCTCAAAGTTTGTCTTCTTCACTGCTCTGGGAGGGGGGATTTGGAACATCATACTCGCTGCCCTCGGATACTACGCTGCGTCTGTCGTGCCTCGCGAACAACTGATGGACTACATCGGGAAGTACAGTCGTGAGATAGGCTATGTCTTCATCGGGCTTGCCGTAGTGGTGGTTGCTTTCCTTGTCATAAAGGCGATGCGTCGCCCTAAAGTGACCCTGAACGACTAATCACATATCAACATACTTAAATGCTACTTATATGGGAAAGATGATAATAAACTACTGGGGCGATGTGATGTGCCCATTCTGCTTTATCGGAGAGATCGCTCTCACCAAGGCACTCGAGAGGTTCCCGCAAAGGGATGAGGTCGAGGTGAGATGGAAGAGTTGTCTCCTCCACAGCGATATGCCGCAAGGGACAAGTATATCCTTCGTCGAGCATCTGCGCCATGGCGGCAACGACACTGATAAGATCGAACGAAAGATAGATATATTAAAAGACCTTGCAGCTAAGCATGGGGTCGAGTATGGACTCGACAAAGCCAAGGTGATCAACTCGACAGAGGTGGCTCGACTCCTCAAGTTGGCCACGGAGCAGGGCCGACTCCTCCCCGTGGCGAAGGCGTACGGTAAGGCGTACTTCTCGGATGGGGTGGATCTCTCATCGTCCGAAGAGGTGACACGTATCGGTATCGAGGCAGGGCTGTCGCCGATGGATATAGAGCGAGTACTATCGTCGGACGACTATCTGTCCGAAGTGACTGCCGATCAGGTTGCGGCATCACAAGCCTGCCCACGCTTTATCCCCACCGTCTATTTCAATCATGGCTTCATGGTGGACGGTATCCTTGATGAAGAGCAACTCCTCGAGCAGCTCCAGGCGTCCTACAAGCAGTGGAAGGCTTTCACGTTCCAGCTCCTCACTATGGATGACCAGGAGATGGGTCCTGACGAGTGCGCAGCCATCTGTGATATGCCTGCTCCGTATTGATATACCGAGTATTCGGAACGGAGTTGCCCCCGCACAGCGCACCAGTTGCTTATGCGGGGGCAGCTTTTTTCCCCTCTCCATATGTCGTGAAGCACATAAGAAATAGGTGAGATACCGTAGGGTGCTTGCACTTTACCGCAACGGGGGCTGTAGTCCGGGGCTGAAAATCAGTTTTCAGCCCCGGATTATTAGTTTTCCGCTCCTGAAAATTGGTTTTCCGCCGCCGATTATAGGGTTATCCCCTATTCTGAGAAGGTTTTTGTCGTGATCTTTATCGGATTGCAAGGTGCAGGACGGCGGTTTTTGAGACATTGTTTTTAATTTTGCTGCCGGGCATCGGGGATGGAGTTATCGTCACCGTTGGCGCCCAGACCCCGTGGCGAGGTGGAGCCTTATGAGGAGATCGTGCAGGGGCATGGGGTAGGAGAAACCGAGAGATGAGACAATTGTAATACAATAAATAGGAGCTATGGCGGAAGAATTGAGTATAACGGGGGTGACCAAAGCGGAAAAGTACGCCGAGTTGATGCCCCAAATCGCCGCAGTGGTAGGTGGCGAGAGCGATGAGATAGCTAATATGGCCAATGTGGCTGCGTGCCTTAGAGAGGTGTTTGGCTTCTGGTGGGTGGGGTTCTATCGGGTCGTGGGCGAGGAATTGATCCTAGGCCCGTTCCAGGGTCCCCTGGCCTGTACGAGGATAAAGAGGGGCAGGGGTGTCTGCGGTACGGCATGGCTTGAACGCAAGACCGTGGTAGTCCCCGATGTGGATGCCTTCCCCGGTCATATCGCTTGCAGCAGCGCGTCGAGATCGGAGGTGGTGGTGCCGGTGTTTCGGGGTGATGAAGTGGTGGCCGTGCTGGATATCGATAGCGAGCATCTCGGGGCTTTCGACGAGACCGACCGGGAGTGGCTGGAGAGGCTGGTCGCTTTGCTCTGATGTCGCCTCGCAGTACGGGGTGGAGAGCACCCTATTTGGAGGCGTGAGGCTTTGGATTGATGCGTCATGTAGGGCTTTTTGCGAGTTGCATTTTTTTAGGTAACTTTGGTTGCTCTAAGGATGGTGTGAGGGGAGTAGGATCGCAGTGAGTGATTCTATACCCCTTACCTTTTGATTGCAAACTATGAATACCGAAATAATAATCATACAAAAAGGGAATTAACCATGAAGAAAGCTATCACATTAGCTGCGCTGTCCGAGAAGTTTCATGACGGAATGTCTGTGATGATCGGCGGCTTTCTGGGGAATGGGACTCCGGAACAGATTGTGGATGAACTCGTACGCAGTGGCGTCAAGGACCTAACCCTCATCTGCAACGATACGTCGTTTCCGGAACTGGGCTGCGGACGCCTTATTGCCAACCGCCAAGTGAAGAAAGTCATCGTTTCGCACATCGGTACGAACCCTCTCACCGGTGAGCAGATGAATGCCGGGGAGCTTGAGGTGGAGTTTAGCCCTCAGGGGACACTCGCTGAGCGTGTGCGTGCGGGAGGTTCGGGTCTCGGTGGCGTACTTACTCCTACCGGTCTGGGTACTGATGTGGAGAAGGGCAAGGATATTGTGACGGTAGATGGACAACCATTCCTCCTTGAGAAACCTCTCCGTGCCGACTTCGCCTTCATCAAAGGTACGATCGGAGATGAGTTCGGCAACCTTGTCTACAAGGGAACGACGCAAAACTTCAACCCCCTCATGGCAATGGCGGCCGACTGCGTAGTGGCAGAGATAGAGGAGATGGTGCCTGTGGGCGAGATCTCTCCCGAGATGGTGCATACATCGGGTATCTTTGTGGACTACATCGTCCGCTGAAAAACCTGCTCAAACAGATACAAAATAAAATCTAACCCTCATAAAAAACCAAAATCAAGATGAGCAATCACAAATCCCTTATCCGACTACGTATGTCTTCAGCAGACGCACACTATGGTGGCAACCTCGTGGATGGTGCCAAGATGTTGCAGCTTTTCGGCGATGTGGCTACCGAACTTCTGATCCTTCAGGATGGAGACGAAGGTCTCTTCTGTGCTTATGACAATGTAGAATTTCTCGCTCCCGTATATGCCGGTGACTATATCGAGGCAGTAGGAGAGATAACTCATGTCGGCAACTCTTCACGTAAGATGGTGTTTGAAGCTCGTAAGGTCGTAATCCCTCGTCCCGACATCTCCCCATCGGCTGCCGATGCACTTGCCGAACCTGTCGTAGTATGTCGCGCCAGTGGTACCTGTGTGGTGCCGAAGGATTGCCAACGTAAGAAGTAAGACGATACTAACCCTCAATAAAGTGACCCAATGGATAAATTGATTATAACCGCTGCTATATGCGGTGCAGAGGTAATGAAGGAGCAGAACCCTGCCGTACCGTACACTGTCGAAGAGATCGTACGTGAAGCAAAGTCTGCATATGATGCAGGGGCAGCCGTAGTACACGTCCACGTACGTGAGGATGATGGTACGCCGACGCAGAGTAAGGAGCGTTACAAGGAGTGTATGGATGCGATCCGCAAGGTATGCCCGGACGTGATCCTTATCCCTTCTACCGGTGGAGCGGTAGGTATGACTGCCGAAGAGCGTCTCCAACCTACGGAGCTGTTCCCCGAAATGGCGACCCTCGACTGCGGCACTTGCAACTTCGGGGACGAAGTCTTCGAGAATACTATGCCGATGATGAGAGCGTTCGGTAAGAGAATGATCGAGAATAAGATCAAGCCTGAGTATGAGTGTTTCGAGATGGGACACCTTGATACTATCGTACGTATGGCGGCAAAGGGCGAAGTGCCGGGAGGAAAGATGCAGTTCAACTTCGTCCTCGGTGTGCCCGGTTGTACGCCTGCTACGGTAGACAACCTCGTGTGGCTCGTAAAGAGCATACCGGCAGGCTCTACATGGACAGCAACAGGGATAGGTCGCAGTGCCTTCACTCTTGCAGCTCCTACGATCGTCATGGGCGGTCATGTCCGTGTGGGATTCGAAGACAACCTTTATATCTCTAAGGGTGTGCTTGCGAAGTCAAACGGAGAACTGGTCGAAAAGGTGGTGCGCCTGGCCAAAGAGCTCGGGCGTGAAGTCGCCACTCCTGCCGAAGCTCGTGCAATCCTCGGTCTGGAACCCAGATGACAATAAGTAAGACAATAAGTTTTCAACACAATAAAATAACTATACAACAATGCAAAAGAAAGGGAACAAGTACGGTACTCACAGAGTACTCGAACCGCTTGGCGTGCTTCCTCAGCCCGCAAACAAGATTGACAACAACATGGATGAGATCTATGACAATGAGATACTCATAGATGTACAGACCCTAAACATCGACTCTGCGAGCTTTACCCAGATCCATGAGCAAGCCGGTGGCGATCACGAAAAGATCAAAGAGATCATGCTCGACATCGTAGCCAAGCAAGGGAAACACCGTAACCCTGTCACCGGATCGGGCGGGATGCTCCTCGGGACAGTTGAGAAGATAGGCGATGCACTTAAAGGAAAAATAGACCTGAAGGAGGGCGATAAGATCGCTACTCTCGTATCTCTCTCTCTGACTCCACTCCGTATCGACAACATCAAAGAGATACGTGCAGATGTAGACCAAGTAGATATCGATGGTAAGGCAATCCTATTCGAGAGCGGTATCTACGCTAAGATTCCTGCTGACCTGCCCGAAAAACTCGCGCTCTCTGCCCTTGATGTGGCTGGAGCTCCTGCGCAGACAGCCAAGCTTGTAAAGCCAGGCGACACCGTCCTTATCATAGGTGCAGGTGGCAAGAGCGGTATGCTCTGCTGCTACGAAGCAAAGAAACGTGCCGGAGTGACCGGTAAGGTGATCGGACTCTGCCACTCGCAACGCAGTACGGATCGTCTCAAAGCCCTTGGGTTCTGCGACTATGTCTTCTCTGCCGATGCAACTCAGCCCGTGCCTGTAATGGAAGAAATCGAACGCTTGACCAATGGCGAGATGTGTGATGTTACGATCAATAACGTGAACATCACGGATACGGAAATGACAAGTATCCTCTGCACCAAGAATGATGGTCTGGTATACTTCTTCTCAATGGCGACAAGCTTCACCAAGGCTGCCCTTGGTGCCGAGGGTGTGGGTAGCGATGTTACGATGATTGTAGGTAATGGCTACACCAAGGGACACGCAGAAATCACTCTTCAGGAGCTCCGCGAATGCGAAGCTTTGCGTAAGGTCTTTACGGAACTCTATGCTTAATCTATAAGACTTTACCCAATGGCTGAAAGTAGAAGAAAGTACTACTTCCCTGACGTTACCGATGAACAGTGGAACGACTGGCATTGGCAGGTACGCAATCGTATCGAAACGCTTGACGAACTTAAGAAGTATGTAAACCTCACTCCCGAAGAAGAGGAGGGTGTGAAAGAGTCTCTCAAGACTTTGAGAATGGCTATCACACCATATTATATTAGCTTGATTGATCCCAACGATCCGCATGACCCTGTACGCAAACAGGCAGTGCCGACGGGAGCCGAACTTATAATAAGTGCAGAGGATCAGCTTGACCCTTTGAGCGAAGACGAAGACTCTCCGGTCCCGGGCCTGACACACAGGTACCCGGATCGTGTGCTCTTCCTCATTACGGATATGTGTTCGATGTACTGTCGTCACTGTACCCGTCGTCGCTTTGCCGGTCAGAAGGATGCCTCCTCTCCCCGTGAGCGTATAGACAAAGCAATAGAGTATATCGAACGTACACCTGTCGTGCGTGACGTCCTTCTCTCAGGAGGTGATGGCTTGATGGTAAGTGACTCGACGCTTGAGTATATCTTCCAGCGTCTTCGCGCTATCCCTCATGTGGAGATCATACGTATCGGCTCTCGCACTCCTGTGGTGATGCCGCAACGTATTACCCCTCAGCTCGTGGAGATGATCAAGAAGTATCATCCGGTATGGCTTAATACTCACTTCAATCATCCCAATGAAATCACTCCTGAAGCTATCGAAGCGTGCGAACGTATGGCTAATGCAGGTATTCCTCTCGGGAACCAGTCGGTACTCCTCCGTGGAGTCAATGACTGTACATACGTTATGAAAGAGCTTGTTCACAAGCTTGTGAAGATGCGTGTACGCCCATATTATATATATGTGTGCGATCTCTCGAGAGGAATCGGCCACTTCCGTACCCCTGTTTCAAAGGGTATAGAGATTATCGAAAGCCTAAGAGGTCATACATCAGGGTATGCTGTGCCTACATTCGTAGTGGATGCTCCGGGTGGAGGAGGTAAGATCCCTGTGATGCCGAACTATATTGTCTCACAGGCTCCTAACAGAGTTGTGCTCCGTAACTATGAAGGAGTACTTACTACCTATACTGAGCCTACTGAGTATCATGAGGATTGTCATTGCCCCGAATGCGAAAAGAATCGTAAGGAGGGTGTGGCTGCTCTCCTCTCAGGTGCCCAGCTCTCTATCGAGCCTAACCATTTGATGCGTAAGGAGAGAAATAAGAAGCGCCAAGAGGAAGAGAATAAGTAATACAAGTGGAGGTCTCTCGATGGGACTCGTCTCACAGAGAGATCTCCCTCTCAGTCCTACAAAGAATGCCTTTCATAGAGAAGATCACAGGGTTACGTAGCTTGGCGATCATAGGTACAGCCAAAAATACGGGTAAGACGGAATGCCTAAACTATGTGCTGAGACGTCTTGCGGAGGACTATCCTGACCTGTCAGTGGCTCTGACTTCGATAGGTATAGACGGTGAGCGACGCGATCAAGTGACGCAAACCGATAAGCCGGAAATTTGTCTACGACCGGAAATGTTCTTTGTAACGGCTGAAAACTTCTATCGCCGGAAGCTTTTGAGCGCAGAAGTGTTAGGGATAGATGAGAGGTATACGACCTCGCTTGGAAAAACCATATATGCGCGCGCAAAAGGGACAGGTAAGATTCTCATAGCCGGCCCCCCCTCAACGGGGGGATTGCGACAAGTGATAGCCAAGATGCAGGAATGGGGTGTGAGTCTCACGATCGTCGATGGGGCACTGTCTCGGATGAGCCTTGCCGCTCCGTCGGTAGCCGAAGGGATGATCCTGGCAACAGGAGCTGCTTACTCCGCTCAACCGGATCAACTTGTGCGGCGTATGGTTGAACTCCAACGGTTAATCTGCCTTCCAGAGCTTGCAGATCGCCCCCTTGCCGACTCTCTTGCCGATATTGAACAAGGAATGAGGGTTATAGGTAAAGACGGGGTGCTGTATGATCCGGGCTTTGCTTCGGCTCTCTTGGAACAAGTCTGGAGTAATCCTGAATGGCTTCAGCAAGGTGATACGCTATATGTGGCAGGTGTGGTGGGAGACTCTCTCCTCAATCGTCTGCGTCTCGTGGAGAATAACCAATGTCTTTTTGTACGAGACTTTACGAGGATATTTGCTTCGGGACCGGTAGTGAATAGCTACTTGGCATCCGGACGAGTGATAAAGACGCTATATAGTACCAGACCGGTGGCCGTTACCTTTAACCCCCTTGCTCCTTCAGGGTATCGTCTCGATTCTGAGAAGATGTGTAAGAGGCTCGAAGAGGTTTTAGGGATACCGGTATATGATGTCCGACGATTATGAATAGTTTGCGAAATAGTATGGAGAAAGTCTCGGGGCTCCGCTTTGTGGTGGAGCAGTTGAGACTGTGCTCTTCTCCGGGAAGGTTGGCGTTGTTGGAGACTTCATGGGCTTCGACTGTCCATGATGTGTGCTCCCGACTCGATAAAGTGGAGAGATTCGTGACCTATTTCGCAAATGATAAGCAAAGAAAGGGCCTTGAAGAACTTGCCTTAATTCTCGAAAGACTTCATAATGTCGCTGCGTCCATAGAGGTGACCCGTGACCGCCGAGCTTGCTGTAGTGATGTAGATCTCTATGAGTTAAAGATGCTTGCCTTGTTGGAATACAAAGTGAGGATTTTGTCCAAGGAGCATGAGATAGAGCCGGAGCCGATGCCTTCGCTTGAGAAAGTCTTGGGGATCTTAGATCCTGACGGGGAGCGCCTTCCCTCGTTTTTTATAGCCGATGCATTTAGCCAAGACTTGGCTAAACTGCGCAAGCAGGTGGAATCGACTCGCGATGATGACGAGCGTGATCGGTTGGCTCTGCTTTGTGTTGCGGAGGAAGATAAGGTACGGAAGCGTCTCACTCGTGAGCTTGGAGCTTATGCTGATGATATGTCACGTGCATTAGGCGCATTGTCATTAAATGATGTCCTTTTAGCAAAGGCACGTTGGGCTGTAGAGCATAAGTGTTCTCGACCTTGCCCATTATCGGATGGCGAAACTCTCTTTACCGGACTTATTCATCCTGAAGTGAAGGAGGTATTGAAAGTGGCAAACGATGAATTCCAGCCGATTGATATTACTTTTGGGGCTTATCCTTCGCTTATCACTGGTGCCAATATGGCAGGGAAGAGCGTACTCCTCGCCTCAATAGGTTTAGCCCAAGCCTTAATGCAGTATGGTTTTTATGTGCCGGCTCAGTCGGCAGACATAGTCCTCGTAGATGAAATCATGGTGTCTATGGGTGACGGACAGAGTATATCCAGTGGACTTTCCTCCTTCGGGGCAGAAATGTTGCGACTTAATGAGATAGTTAGGGCGATGAAAGGGCGCCGTAACATCTTAGCTCTTGTGGATGAACCAGCGCGTACAACTAATCCTATAGAAGGGTGTGCAATTGTGAATGCTATGGTATCACTCTTTGGCAAATATAAAGTACGTGCAATCATCACGACCCATTACAGCGACATACAGGCAGAGTGTCGTAGATGGAGGGTCAAGGGCTTTATAGAGGAGCGTATCCAATGTCCATTGGAAGTGAATCGATTAAATAAGTGTATCGATTATACCCTTGAAGAGGATAATGCAGGTGTTGCACCCCAAGAGGCGGTGAGGATTGCAGAAATTCTTGGGGTGGACGATGAATTGTTGAACTTGTGTAAACAAAGTTTGAGAACAAAGAATGATGAAAAGTAAAGTAGGGATTGATTTCTCTAAGGTGGAGAGTGCCAGGAATACGGCAAGAGCGATTGCTGAAGAAGTACAATCGTTCGTAGACCGTTATACTACGGTAGCTGTTGAGCGAACCCTCTGTCGTTTTGTCGGAATAGACAACGTCGATGCCAATGGTGTCCCTCTCCCCAATGTCGTTGTGAACTTTTTAAAAGAAAAGAATATACTTGCTGATGGAGCGTTGTTTTATCTTGCGAACGCCATAGCCGCCACCGGGAAAACTCCTCAAGAGATTGCTGAAGGAGTAGCAGATGGTACAATAGATATGACTCGCTATCCAGCACTCTCACAAAGTAAAGTGGCTGATACTCTTGAACCTTTCATCCTTGAAGGGATGAAGCGTATTGCCACTCGTCGGGCTCGTCGTGAAGAATATCTTCGTACCATAGGCGAGGGACCTCAGCCATACCTATATGTAATAGTGGCTACGGGTAACATATATGAAGACGTAGTCCAAGCACAGGCGGCAGCTCGTCAAGGTGCAGACATAATTGCAGTGATACGGACTACGGGACAGAGTCTTATCGACTACGTACCGTTTGGTGCTACGACTGAAGGGTTTGGTGGTACTTATGCAACGCAAGAGAACTTCCGCATTATGCGAAAGGCTCTTGATGAAGTAGGGGAAGAAGTCGGCAGATATATCCGTCTATGTAACTACTGTTCTGGTTTATGTATGCCTGAGATTGCTATTATGGGAGCATTTGAAGGTCTCGACGTGATGCTTAATGATGCGCTCTATGGAATACTTTTCCGTGATATAAATATGCAGCGTACGCTCGTAGACCAATACATGAGTCGTGTTATCAATGGGTATGCCGGTGTCATTATCAATACAGGAGAGGATAACTATCTCACTACTGCTGATGCTGTCGAAGAGGCTCATACGGTATTGGCATCCGATCTTATCAATGAGCAGTTTGCTCTTAAGGCAGGGCTTCCTGAAGAACAGATGGGACTCGGTCACGCTTTTGAGATGGATCCAGAACTAGAGAATGGGTTCTTATATGAACTAGCCCAAGCTCAGATGACTCGTGAGATATTTCCCAATGCCCCTCTTAAGTATATGCCGCCAACAAAATTTATGACTGGGAATATTTTCCGTGGGCATATTCAAGATGCACTATTCAATATGATTGGTATTTGGACGCACCAAGGGTTGCAATTACTTGGTATGCCTACCGAAGCGATCCATACACCATTCATGAGTGATCGATATCTTTCTATTGAGAATGCTCGCTATATATTCAATAATATGCGCTCCATCGGGGATGATGTGGAGTTCAAAGAAGGTGGAATTATGCAGACGCGAGCGCGACAAGTTCTTGATAAGACTATTGCTCTTCTTGACCAAATTCGAGACGAAGGCCTGTTTACGGCATTGTCAAAGGGTATTTTTGGAGATGTCAAGCGTCCGATAGATGGAGGTAAAGGATTAGATGGGGTTGCACCTAAGGGTGAGAGATACTATAATCCTGTTATTGAATTGATGAAAAACTTTAGAATGGAGGGTAAGCTATGAGTGGCGGATTATATTCAATGGAAGATAAGGACTTTGACCGCACGTTAGACCTAACGAAAGTCAAGCCTTATGGAGATACAATGAATGATGGTAAGGTGCAGCTCAGTTTTACACTCCCTGTACCGAAAGGCCCAGAAGCAGAAGAAGCCGCTAAACTCCTGATCAAAAAGATGGGCTTGCAGAATCCCATGGTTGTTTTTTCACGAGAACTGAATGAAGGTTTTACCTTCTTCAACTGCTATGGAAGTTGTGAACATACTGTGGACTACACCAATATATATGTGCCGAAAGTGGAATCTACTACGTGGAGTATGGAAGAGACCGATGATTATATTCGTACGAATATCGGTCGTCCTATACGCATCCTCGGAGCTAGTACCGGTACTGATGCTCATACGGTAGGTATAGATGCCATTATGAATATGAAGGGCTTTGCTGGACACTATGGACTTGAGCGTTACGATATGATAGAAGCTCTCAATCTTGGCAGTCAAGTCCCTAACGAAGAGTTCTTAGCCAAGGCCATAGAGTTTGAGGCGGATGCTCTACTCGTTTCACAAACGGTGACACAGAAGGATGTACACATTGCCAACCTTACAGAGCTTATAGAGCTTATGGAAGCGGAAGGACTGCGCGACAAGATGATAATTGCTTGTGGAGGACCTCGTATCACCCATGAATTGGCTAAGGAACTTGGTTATGACGCGGGCTTTGGTGCCAACACTTATGCCGATGATGTGGCATCGTACATTGCGCAAGAATTATACAGAAGACAGAGTCAGGAGAAATAATAGAAACACTAAAATACTTACAATATAAAAACACTGATGTCATGGATAAGAAGCAAATAAGAGAGACTATAGCCAAGCGTGTGGCATTGGAACTGAAAGACGGTGATGTGGTTAATCTTGGTATTGGATTGCCTACCGAAGTCCCTAATTATCTCAAAGCGGATGTACATGTTATGTTACAATCCGAGAATGGGATGATTGGTATGGGGGCTGCTCCTGCAGAGGGGCATGAGAGCCCATATTGGACCAATGCCGGCGGTGGTTTGATCTCAGCCATTCCAGGTGCTGCAGCTTTTGATAGTGCGACTTCATTTGCTATTATCCGTGGCGGTCATGTGGATGTAAGTGTCTTGGGTGCTCTCGAAGTAGATGAGAATGGCGACCTTGCCAATTGGATTATTCCGGGCAAGAAAGCACCAGGTATGGGGGGGGCGATGGATCTTCTCGTAGGGACACGTAAAGTGATCCTTGCGATGGAACATACTGCCAAGGGAACTCATAAGATACTTAAGAAGTGTACGCTACCCCTTACGGCAAAGGGGCAAGTGAATCTTATCATTACAGAGATGTGTGTGATAGAGGTTCATAAGGGTCGAGGTCTAGTTGTTACTGAGATACATCCCGAGTTTACTCGCGAAGATGTTATCGCAGCGACAGGAGCTTCCTTGATATTTGCCGACGATCTCAGACCGATGAGACAGTAAAATAGGCTATTCGAGTTAATTCCTATATTATTCACATCACTAAAGAGAGACTATGGATTTTTCTAAGACTCTACACGAAGAGCTGTTCTTGCAGATGATTACAGCCTTTGCAGAGAAAGAGGTTAAGCCTCTTGCTGCAGAGATAGATGAGCAAGAACGCTTTCCCATCGAAACGGTACGTAAGATGGCGAAGCTCGGTATCATGGGGATACCTATTCCTACTCAGTATGGAGGTGCCGGAGGTACCAATCAGATGTACTCCATGTGCGTCGAAGAGCTCAGTCGTGTATGTGCTACCACCGGGGTGGTAGTATCGGCACACACATCCTTGTGTTGTGCTCCGATCCTCGAACATGGTACAGAGGAGCAAAAGATGAAGTACCTCCCGAAGTTGGCTTCGGGAGAATGGATTGGTGCATTCGGACTTACCGAGCCGAATGCCGGGACCGATGCATCTGCTCAGCAGACCTTTGCTGTGGATGCAGGCGATCATTGGGTCCTTAATGGGAACAAGATCTTCATCACCAACGCAGAGTATGCTCATGTCTACATCATCTTTGCTATGACGGACAAGAGCCAAGGCAATAAAGGGATCACTGCTTTTATTGTCGAGAAGGATATGCCGGGCTTCAGCGTAGGTAAAAAGGAGCTGAAGATGGGTATCCGAGGCTCAGCCACTTGCGAGCTTATTATGGAGAACTGTATCGTACCTAAGGAGAACCTGCTTGGTAAGGTTGGTGGCGGCTTCAAGGTTGCCATGAAGACTCTTGACGGCGGGCGTATCGGGATTGCCGCACAAGCTCTTGGGATTGCGCGCGGAGCAATGGACGAGACCGTAAAGTACACCAAGGAACGTAAGCAGTTTGGCCGCAGCCTTGCGCAGTTTCAAAACACACAGTTCCAGCTTGCCGACCTTCAGACTCGTATCGACTGTGCATCACTCTTGGTACGTCGAGCAGCATGGATGAAGGACGGTGGTCACAATTATTCCGTTGCCGCAGCTGAAGCCAAGCTATTCTGTGCAGAGACCGCTATGGATATGACGACGAAGGCTGTTCAGTTCCATGGCGGATACGGCTATACCCGTGAGTATCCGGTAGAGCGAATGATGCGCGATGCTAAGATAACTGAGATCTACGAGGGTACCAGCGAGGTACAACGAATGGTCATTTCTGCTAACCTATTAAAGTAAGGAGGTAAGACAATGAAGATAATAGTTTGTATCAAGCAAGTGCCCGATACCACAGAGATAAAGTTAGATCCTGTCAAGGGGACCCTAATCCGAGAAGGAGTGCCAAGTATTATGAATCCCGACGATAAGGGAGCCCTTGAGCAAGCGTTGCTATTCAAGGATAAGTTCGGTGCCGAAGTGACCGTTATTACTATGGGTCCTCCTCAAGCTCAAGCCATTATTCGTGAAGCATACGCTATGGGAGTGGACAAGGGGATTCTTATCTCCGACCGTCGGTTCGGCGGGGCAGATACGTTGGCAACGAGCTATACCATATCTCAAGCACTCAAGACCCTTGAGTATGATATTATCCTTGCCGGCCGCCAGGCAATAGATGGTGACACCGCGCAAGTAGGACCGCAGATTGCAGAGCAGCTGGATCTTCCTCAGGTGACTTACGTTGAAGATGTCGAGTTTGATGGCACAAAGACGCTTACAGTTCGCCGTAATGTTGAAGAAGGGCACGAAGTCCTCGAAGTGGATCTCCCGTGTATGCTCACCTTCCTTGCGTCTGCGTACGAGCCTCGTTATATGAATGTTCGTGACATCATGGGGGCATTCGATAAGGAGATCACGACATTGACCGCCGACAGTTTCCCTGTCGATCCTGACTGTCTCGGTCTCAAAGGTTCTCCGACAAGTGTGAAGAAGTCGTTTACTAAGGGAGCTAAGGCGATGGGAACACTACACGAAAACATAACTCCTGAGGAAGCTGCCGATATTATTCTCGATAAACTCAAAGAAAAATTCATCATCTGATATGGCTATGGATAAAGAACAATACAAGGGCATACAGGTCTTTGCAGAGCAACGTGAGGGTGTGATTCAGAACGTTGCGTTTGAACTTATCGGAAAAGCTCGAGAGCTTGCCGACAGTATCGGAGAGAAGGTGACTGCGGTTTTGTGCGGACACAATGTCTCAGGGTTAAGTCAAGAGCTGATTGCTGCGGGGGCAGATCGTGTATTTGTGGTAGATGATGAGATCCTGAAGGATTATCTCACCGAACCATATACGCAAGCCGTCACATATATACTGAGCACATACAAGCCGGAGATCTTTCTCCTTGGCGCCACCACCATAGGTCGCGACCTCGGGCCACGTATCTCGGCGCGTATGCGTACCGGGCTTACTGCCGACTGTACATCGCTGGAGATTGCGGAGGATCGTAATCTCATGATGACTCGTCCTGCATTCGGGGGCAATCTTATGGCCACTATCGTATGTAAAGATCACCGTCCACAGATGTCTACTGTCCGTCCCGGCGTGATGCGTCGTAAGGCAAGCGATCCGGCACGTACGGGAGAAGTTGTGGCGGTATCCGTACCGTTCGACAAGAGTAAGAGTCGTGTCCGTCTCATCCGCAAGGAGCGTGAGGAGAAGAATATGATAGACATTACCGAAGCACACGTACTTGTATCCGGCGGACGTGGGGTCGGCTCACAGGACGGATTCGGTAAGCTCTCTTCCCTTGCCGAGACGATGCACGCAGAGGTATCGTCCTCTCGTGCCATGGTCGATGCCGGACTCATCGGACATGAACGTCAAGTAGGGCAGACCGGTAAGACCGTGCGCCCCGACATTTACTTTGCGATCGGTATCTCAGGTGCAATTCAGCACTTGGCCGGTATGGAAGAGTCTGACTATATTATAGCTATCAATAAGGATAAGTTTGCACCCATCTTCCAAGTCGCCGACCTCGGAGTCGTCGGAGACTTGCATAAGGTGGTGCCGATACTTACCGAAAAGCTTCGCTTGGAGCTTAAGAAAAATGGAAAATAATCATTTGATGAAAGAGTTTCAAACTATCAAGATCGAGGTAGAGGGTGCACTATGCACCCTCACCATCGATCGCCCCAAAGCCCTCAATGCCCTCTCGACTCTCGTCCTTGACGAACTGCAGCAGGCATTTGACGAGTTATCTACCCGTGATGATCTGAGGGTGGTCATCATCACTGGCGCAGGACGCTCCTTTGTCGCCGGAGCGGATATTGCTGAGATAGTGAATTTCAGCCCTGCGCAGGCCAAGGCCTTTGGTCGCAAGGGTACGAAAGTCTTCCGTACCATCGAGATGCTTCCCATCCCTGTCATCGCAGCCGTCAATGGCTTTGCTCTGGGAGGGGGATGCGAGTTGTTGCTTTCGTGCGACATCCGTATAGCATCGTCCAACGCCAAATTTGGGCAGCCCGAGGTCGGTCTCGGTATCCCTCCCGGCTTCGGGGGTACACAGCGACTCCCACAAGTTATAGGAGAGGCTCGAGCCAAAGAGCTCATCTATACCGGTCGTATCATAGACGCAGAAGAGGCTTACCGCATCGGTCTGCTCAATAGAGTGGTGGAGCCAGATGCACTTCTACCGACTGCACGTGCGCTTGCAGCGGAGATAGCATCTAGATCACCGTATGCCGTGCGTCTTTCCAAGGAAGCTATCTGTCGAGGAGTGCAGACAGATATCAATACCGGTAGCACTATTGAGAATAATCTCTTCGGGCTTGCTTTTGCCGGAGAGGAGCAGAGAGAAGGTATGACTGCCTTTCTCGAAAAGCGCCCCCCCAACTTTTGACTTTCCAATAACATAATCACAATATAGAGATATGAGAATCGTAGTCGTAGGAGACGGTACTATGGGTGCCGGGATTGTGCAGTGCATTGCACAGAATGGTTATGACGTTGTCATGAAAGGACTCAATGCCGAGACGCTTCAGAATGCAATGAAGCGAATCACCGGTAACCTCAACCGCATGGTCTCCAAGGGAAAGCTCAGTGATGCCGACTGCCAGACCATCCTGGCACATATCGTTACCACGGCAGAGGTAGAGGGTGTCAGAAATGCAGATATCGTCATCGAGGCAGTGTACGAAGACATGAAAGTCAAGAAGACTATCCTTGCCGAGCTTGAAGCCAACGTACGCCCCGACACCATTTTAGCATCCAATACCTCCTCTCTTAGCATTACCGAGCTTGCATCCGTGGCGAAGCATCCGGAGAGAGTGATAGGTATGCACTTCTTCAATCCCGTACCTGTGATGGCGCTTGTCGAGGTCATCAGCGGACAGCGTACGGCACCCGAGGTGACCGATAAGGTAGCTGCCCTCTGCCAGGACCTGAAGAAGACCCCCGTAAGGGTGGAAGAGGCCCCCGGTTTTGTCGTCAATCGTATCCTCATCCCTATGATCAATGAAGCGATCGGCACCTACGCAGACGGGGTCGCATCTATCGAGGAGATTGACGCTGCCATGAAGCTCGGTGCCAATCACCCCATGGGGCCCCTCCAGCTCGGGGACTTCATCGGACTCGACGTCTGCCTTGCCATCATGGAAGTCCTCTTCACCGAGTACGGAGACCCCAAGTATCGTCCGCATACATTGCTTCGCAAGATGGTGCGCGCCGGACAGCTCGGATGTAAGACAGGCAAAGGCTTTTACGACTATACGAAGTAAGTCTCTTTCGAGAGCGTAATGCAGCGAGGCTGTGTCATAGTTGGAGCTATGACACAGCCTCTGTCTTTTTGTCCCCTCGTTGCATCGAGGCTATGGAAACCTCTCGGTATGAAGTGCGGAAGGTCCGGACGCAAAGGTCTCCACTCTCGGGTACGTACTGATGCTCAGTCGCTGAAAAGTAATCTTCAGCAGCCGAACCCTGATTTTCCGGAGTTGAAAACTACCTTTCAGCCTCGGAAAGTCAGTTCATGTCCTGTTATCGACAAGTTTTGGACCGTGTCTCATCTGTTTTCTCCCCGGAGGGTGGTTGCGATCTGCCCTGACCTCAACGCAAAAGGGGCTGTGTCAAAGTACTGACACAGCCCCTTCCGTTGTACCCAGACCCGGGATCGAACCGGGATGGATTGCTCCACTGGTGTTTGAGACCAGCGCGTCTACCGATTCCGCCATCTGGGCATTGCTCTATTTGAGTGCGACAAAGATACACGAAATCCATATACAAAGCAATAGCGGAGTGGGAGTTTGTCGTTTTTTTGTCGGGGATTTCTTTGAGATAGTACTGCGAGGAGGCGGAGAAATGTTTCGATGTGTGTAAAAAAGAAAGCCACGATAAGGGAGTCCTTATCGTGGCTTCTTAGTTTGTCGCAATACGTACGCCCACACGGCGTGCCGTATCATTTACTGCTTGTTGAGGATATAGCTTGCAGCGAGTTCGCCTTCTACAACTTTACCTTCTGCATCAAGCATGATGACAGAGGCGTCAGCGAGACGATACATAGCTCTTTCGCCTTCAGCAGATACGAGGGTGAAGTCTGTGCCGTTTTCAGCCCACTCGATAGTCCCTGCCTGTTCAAACACTTTGTCTGACTCTTGTGGAGCAGAAGTAAGTGCGTAAGTGTTGTCTGCATTGAGCACGAGAGTTACAGCGATCCCCGGGCAGTCAGCGCAAGGAGTTACGCCAGTGTAAGTGCCAGCCCACGCAGCTTCGGTAGCAACTTGCGTAGTTTCGGTAGTTGTTTCTTGTGACTCTTGGTTCTTGTTACCGCCTGTACAAGCAGCAAAGCATAGGAGAGCTGCGCAGCTCAAACCCATAAAGATACTCTTCTTCATAACTTTCAATTGTGATATTAACGTTGATAAAAATGGTCTTGTTGCACTTCTTTTTGATATAAGACTTACTCAAATATCGCCACAAATATACACATAAATGTAAATCATTATCAATCTTTTGCCCGAAAAATTCAATGTATGGATGACAAATACCAGTTATAGAGGCGTGAAATGCCGTCAGAGAGCTCTACTTTGTGGTGCCATCCGAGTGCATGGAGCTTAGAAACATCTGTGAGTTTGCGGAAAGTCCCATCGGGTTTGGAGGTGTCGAACTCGATATCTGCCGCATCGTACCCGACGATCCTTGCAACCATGGTAGAGAGATCTCGCATGGAGATATCTTGGCCGGTACCGATGTTGATGTGACAGTTTCGTACCTCTTTGGGGTCGTCGTAGGTATCCCGGAAGTCTATGTGCTCCATCACGAAGACGGAGGCATCGGCCATGTCTTCGCTCCAAAGGAATTCTCGCATCGGACGTCCCGTACCCCATAGTTGGACCCCTCGGTCGGAAATGCCGTAGCGACGGAGCAGTTCGTAGATCCTATCTGCATCCTCGCAGCCCGAGACTCCCTCTACGGGGCGACATCTCAGGTCATTGCATATCCCCTCAAGGTCACCTTCTCTCAGGAGATTGGCAAGGTGTATCTTGCGGATCATGGCAGGGAGGACATGACTACGCTCCAAGTCGAAGTTGTCGTTGGGACCGTATAAGTTGGTTGGCATTACGGCTATGAAGTTGGTACCGTACTGTATGTTGAAGCTTTCGCAGAGTTTCAGTCCGGCTATTTTGGCGATGGCATACGGTTCATTGGTATATTCCAGGGGGGCGGCCAGTAGTTCTGTCTCTGCTATCGGGATGGAAGCATCGCGAGGATATATACACGTGCTTCCGAGGAATAGCAACTTCTTGACTCCGTGCTGGAAACTCTCGCCTATCACATTGCTTTGGATGCGAAGGTTGTCATAGATGAAGTCGGCACGGTACGTATTGTTGGCCATGATCCCCCCTACACGGGCTGCCGCAAGGAAGACGTACTCCGGTCGCTCCGTATCGAAAAACCGGCGTACGGCTCTCTCATCGGTCAAGTCCAATTCCGCATGAGTACGCCCTATGAGGTGTTTGTAGCCTTTCTGCTCCAGCTTCGCCCAGATGGCAGAACCCACCAATCCCCTGTGTCCTGCCACATATATCTTTGCGTCTTTCTCCATGGGATCTCAGAGCTTATGGGTAAAGTTGCCCCGAACGTACGCCATATCGCTCTCGACCATGAGACGTACGAGTGCGTCGAACGACGTCTTGGAGGGATCCCATCCCAGCAGGCGTCGAGCCTTGGACGGATCGCCGAGGAGTGTCTCTACTTCGCTCGGACGGAAATACTTCGGATCGACCTCCACCAAGATCCTGCCCGTGGCGGTGTCTATCCCTTTTTCCTCTATGCCATGTCCCTCCCAGCGCAGGTCGATGCCGGCTACGGCGAAGGCCTTCTCGCAGAACTCCCGTACTGAGTGTTGCTCTCCGGTGGCAATCACAAAGTCTTCCGGCGTACCATGCTGTAGCATCAGCCACATACACTCTACGTAATCTCGGGCATATCCCCAGTCACGGAGGGCGTTGAGGTTCCCGAGGTAGAGCTTATCCTGTTGGCCCTGGGCAATCCGAGCTGCGGCGAGTGTTATTTTTCGTGTCACGAAAGTTTCTCCTCTGCGCTCGCTCTCGTGATTGAAGAGGATCCCATTTACGGCAAAAAGTCCATAGCTCTCCCGATAGTTTTTAGTAATCCAGAAGGCGTACTGCTTTGCTACGGCATAAGGCGAACGGGGATGGAATGGTGTCGTTTCGCTCTGTGGGATCTCCTCCACTTTGCCATAAAGTTCTGAGGTCGATGCTTGATAGATGCGGGTAGATCGTTCCAATCCAAGGATCCGTACCGCTTCGAGCAGACGTAGTGTGCCTATGGCGTCTGCTTCAGCTGTGTACTCGGGTACTTCGAAGCTTACCTTGACGTGACTCTGTGCCGCAAGGTTGTATATCTCGTCGGGGCGTACGGACTGTATGATGCGTATGAGCGACGAACTATCTGTCATATCTCCGTAGTGGAGATTGATGAGGCGTTCGCGCTTCATGTCCCTAACCCACTCATCGAGGTATAGATGCTCGATCCGACCTGTATTGAATGACGAAGAGCGACGTATGATGCCATGTACCTCGTATCCCTTTTCCAGCAGGAACTCAGCCAGGAACGATCCGTCCTGACCCGTTATCCCAGTAATCAATGCTTTTCTTTTCATGCAAAGTCTTGCCTATACATTATTTATATGTCAAATATACGCTTTTATTCCCTACTGCCATCCCCTCTCGGCTTTCACCGAACCTTTTCGATCGATTATTGGGTGTAGCTGTGCGAGAGTGACCGAATGGGACAGGTCTACTCAATCTCCTCTGCATAGTGAGTGAAGTACATCTTCCCAATCACCTTGATAGGGTATCTTCCGATGCATTTCCGGGAATTGATGAAGGGATTCCCGGAAATAAAACTCACAACTACCGCAAATAAAAAGAGGTGTTCAGGGACTCAGGGATAGTTTCCCGCTTCCAGATATTAGCTCTATACCATTGAATACAACTATTATTACCTATTCCGGTAATTATCTATCCCGGAGATTGGGGATTCAATAGCTCTATTTTCTTGTAATTGTGTAAATGAGGTGGTGATTTTATAAGTTAGGGCAATTTCCTCTCGTAGAATGGAATGGCGGTGTTTGTACAATATGAGGAATTATGTAACTTCGCAGCATAAGACTGTAATAGGTTATGTTCTTTTGTAAGTAGTGATGGTGTGTTTGACTTAATAGGTGAAGCACGCCATTCGATTTAGTTAATTAACATACAGTATTAGATTACAATGAAAAAAAGTTTACTGTTTTTCTTTTTGGTTCTCTCGTGTCAGGTGCTTAGGGCTATCCCTGCAACCGCACCGGCGGAGATGACCCAAAATCAAAAGGAAGGTGTGATCAAAGGGACTGTAACCGATGACCTCGGTGACCCTCTTCCCGGAGTTCACATCCGAATGAAGGATTTCAAAGGAGGTTACGTCACAGACATTAACGGAGCCTTTCAGATCCTTACCCGCAATGCACGCGAGGAGATTACCTTCTCTTTCGTGGGTTTCTTGCCTCAGACTATCACCGCCAAGCCCGGCGATGTCCTCAAAATCAAGTTGAAGGCAGACGTAGGAGCACTGAGCGAAGTGGTCGTAACAGGATTTGTGACCAAATCGAAGAATAGCTACACCGGATCGCAGACGACAGTGACCCGTGAACAGTTGCTCTCGACAGGCTCCAAAAGTTTACTTAAGAGTATCACCTCGTTTGTGCCGGGTATGGCCATCCTTGAGGATAACCTCGCAGGGTCCAACCCCAACTCCCGCCCGAATATCGAATTGCGTGGGCGTTCGAGCTTTGAGGGTGCCGCGAATGTACCCCTCTTCATCGTGGACGGAGCTCAGGTAACGCTCGACTATGTCTTCGATATGGATATGAATGATGTCGAGCAGGTTACGGTGCTCAAGGATGCTTCTGCTACAGCTCTCTACGGTGCCAAGGGTGCCGCCGGTGTGATCGTCATAACCACCAAGGTGCTGGAAGGCGGAGCACTGCGCTTCTCATATAATGGTACGCTGCGTGTCGCTACGCCCGACCTGTCGGAGTATAACCTCCTGAATGCTGCCGAAAAGCTGGAGTACGAACGTCTTGCCGGACTTTATACCGATGAAAACCCCGAAGCTCAGTATCTCAAAGACCAAGAGTATGCTGATAAGTACCGACTTGTGCAGTCAGGCATCAACACAAACTGGCTTGCCAAACCCCTTCGTGTCGGCATCTCTCAGAATCATAACCTCGGGATCAGTGGGGGAGATGGTAACGCACGTTACAACGTGACCCTCAGATATGGCAAAGATGAGGGGGTGATGAAAGGGTCGTCCCGTGAGAGGATGTCTACCAACTTCCGTCTCTCGTACAATACGGATAAGCGACTCTACCTCTCCAATATGTCTACCATCAGCTATGTTAAAGCCGAAGAGTCCCCTTACGGTAGCTTCTCGGAGTATGCCGCTGCGAACCCTTATGACTCTCCTTATGATGAGAAAGGGGGACTTCGTCCGTATCTTTCGTTCAATCGTCAGAACCCTCTCTACGAAGCGTCCATAGGGAACTATAACAGGTCGAACAGTCTTACCTTCATGAACGTGACCGACCTTACCTATTGGGTTTCCGATGCGTTTAAGGTTGATGGGTCGTTTGCCCTCACCCTTGGCAAGGGGGACCGCCGTATCTTCGTCTCTCCTCTTTCAAAGAGTGAGTTGGCGAATGATATTGCCATGCGCGGATCACTTACTGAGAGCAACAATAAGTCTATAAACTTCTCCGGTAAGCTTATGGCTACCTACAATAAATATCTGACCGATAAGCTCTTCTCTACTACAACGTTGGGCTCTAACATCGAGTCAGCGTCAGGGGACAATAGCGCATACCGTGCCATAGGTTTCTACTCCGATAAGCTCGGCCACCCGGCATTTGCATCGAGGTATCCTCTTACTTCACCGAGCGGAGGCGACGATATCACTCGCTCTGTAGGCGTCTTCCTCAATAGTAACCTTATATATGACAACCGCTACTACGTAGACCTTACGATCCGTGCCGAGGGAGCTTCACAGTTTGGGGTAAACAACCGCTTCGCTCCTTTCTGGAGTGCCGGTGGTGGATGGAATATCCACAACGAAGCTTTTATGAAAGACTCGGGCTTCAAGACCCTAAAGCTTAGAGCTTCTACTGGTTATACCGGTTCGGCTAACTTCCCTCCCTATATGGCCCTTACGACCCTTAAGTATGACAATACCCTCAACTACGGCAAGGGGATGGGTGCTGTGCCCATAACCATCGGTAACCCCGACTTGAGATGGCAGCGTCTGCTTACGAATAACATCGGTCTGGATCTTACCCTCTTTGAAGGTCTCTGGGACCTCTCTATTGATGCTTATGTAAAGACGACCGATGATCTCCTCCTCGATGTGACCAAGGCTCCATCGGTAGGTGTCACAACAGTGAGGCAGAATCTTGGTAAGATTGAAAACCGAGGTATAGAGTGGCAGACAAGAGTAGTACCTATTCGTACTAATGACTGGCATTGGGCTATATCATTCAATGGCGCATATAATAAGAATATAATCAAAAAAATATCCAACGCTCTGAAATCTCAGAACGAAAAGAACCTATCGGATACCTCTCTGGCTCCCCTGCCTGTCTACGAAGAGGGTGGCTCTATGTCTGACCTCAAGGTAGTCCCTTCTGCAGGGATTGACCCTGTGACAGGGAAGGAGATCTATATCAAACCTGATGGTACCTATACCTTTGAGTACGATAGCAGGTACAAAAAGACTTTCGGTGTTACTACTCCGTTTATCATTGGTGCATTGAACTCGTATCTTACCTACAAACAGTGGTCGATGACTTTTGTATTCGGGTACTCCCTCGGTGCAGTGGAATACAACCAAACACTTGCCAGCCGTGTTGAAGGGTCTAACCCGACGATGAACGCCGATCGCCGTGTCTTTGAGGATAGATGGCGTACTCCCGGTGTGCCTGCCAAGTATAAGGATATCGCGGATCAGAGCGTGCCGTATCAGACAAGTCGATTTGTGCAGACGAATAACTCGCTTGACCTCCGTACGGTCTCTATGGCGTACGACTTCAAGCCGGAACAACTCAAGGGCGTGAAGCTACGCAGCCTGCGTCTGGAGCTCTTAACGAACAATCTCTTTTACTTCTCTACAATCAAACGTGAGAGAGGGCTTGACTATCCATTTGAGAGAAGTGTGGAATTATCTATGAGGATGTCATTCTAATTCAATACATACCACAATAGTTATGAAACAGATACAACTATATATATTGCTCTTTGTAGGGCTGGCTTTCTCGTCGTGCAATAAGTTCCTCGACGTGCAACCCTCAGGTACTCTTACGAATGACCAGATGTTTAATAACGTGCAGGGATTTCGTGATGGTATGTACGGTGTCTATGCTTCAATGGCAAAGACGGATTTGTATGGCGAGAACCTCTCTTACGGCTTTGCCGACAAGATAGGACAAGTGCTCCTTGCCACTTCTACTCAGTTGGCAGACAATGAGATCAAGAAGTACAACTACCTCAGTAGTCAGGCTCGCCCATATGTAGACGCTATATGGACAAAGCAGTATGAGGTCATTTCGTATGTCAATAATGTCCTGGATAATCTGGATAAAACTACACTGTCTCACTCTGATCTTGACCTCATACGAGGAGAAGCGTTGGGACTTAGAGCGTTCCTGCACTTCGATATTGTGCGTCTCTTTGCTCCGGACTATCGTCTCGGCAGTAGCGAAAGAGGCATCCCGTACTCCTTTGCTTATGATTTGAACAACAAAGAAGTATTTACCCTTGAAGGGACTTTCAAGAATATCATAGCAGACCTTACTGCTGCAGAGAAAGCCTTGTCTGGTGATATCGAAGGAGCTCTTAGTGGTAGCTCAATGTCGTCGGAGTATAGTAAAAGTCGGCACATCCATTTCAATAAATGGGCAGTCAAGGCGACCCTTGCTCGGGTATACTATACAATGGGAGACTATGAAAAGGCGGCTCTGTATGCTAAGGAAGTAATCAATAGCGGGGCATTTAGTCTTGTCGCTCCGACAGGCTTCAGGACAGTGCGCCGTTTCGATATTCATTCTGAACTGATATTCGGGCTTTATACTACGGCCTTGAACGAAAAGATGAATGAGCTCTTCCATGCTGCCATCGGATCAGGTGATGCCGTAGAAGGGCGTAAGGACTTGGAAACCCTCTATGAAGTAAAGTCTTTCAGTGGGACCAATATGGATGTACGTTATAACACTTATTACCGTAAGGAGAGTGTTGCCTTTGTTTTCACTCGCTTCTTGGAGAGCAGTGTGGAGATGACCAATTCGCCGGTAAAGGGTGTGACGTTGATCCGTCTGCCGGAGATGTATTACATCCTTGCAGAGTCTCTGTATGACACAGATAGAAATGCGGCCATCGAGGCTCTTAATACTGTAAGAGCAAGTCGTGGTCTCGCTCCCCTCAATGATGCGAAATCTGCCAGTCGTGAGGCTTTCGAAGCGGAATTGCTCCGTGAACGTATGTGCGAGATGCCGGGCGAGGGTCAGATCTTCTTCTCGTACAAGCATTTCAACCGTGACTTTAAAGACTTTACCGGAGTAGGGACAGTGACTGCCGAGAGCAAGATCTTTGTCCTCCCATGGCCGGAAATGGAGAATGAATTTGGTAGTGTCTAACGATAATACAACCGAAAAATGAAACGACTACGATATATACTGACGGCTTGTGTCCTTGCAGGTGCATTAGCCTCTTGTGATATGATCACGTATGAAGGTGAGTTCAATACTGATGGTTTTTACAAGAGTAACAACAGGGCTTATTTCTACTTTGAGAAAGAATCCGATACTCTTCGTAGCTACTCATTCTCTCTCCGTCCGGTAGAGGAACTGGAGTACACTTTTGAGGTCCCCGTACGTATGACGGGAGTTTCCCCGACTAAAGCTACCAAGATAAAGCTGGTGAAAGTGACAGATGCGTCTACCGCAGAGGTAAATACGCATTATCTCGAATTGCCGGAATATGTGGAGTTCCCCGCTAATAGCTATGAAACAACATTCAAGGTTACGGTACTGAAGAGTAATCTCCCGACAAGTGAAAATGAAAAGAAGCGTCTTGTGCTCCGTCTCGAAGATACAAGTGACCTTGTGGTAGCATTCCCCGAAGACAATGAGATCATACTTTCGATGGATAACTACTTTGATGATGCCGAGTTACAAGTTTTTTGGGATACTAACTGGTCCTCCTTTATGGGGCTATATAATAGGCAGGTCTTTCTCAAGTTTCTTGAGTATTATGAGTGGAACATAACCGAGTTGTGGAACACCGCATTCCAATCTAAGTTTTATATCAATTGGGCAAGGACTGTGCGCTACTTTGATGAACATCCCGAACTTGGGATCTCGATTGAACTTCCTGACTGGTTTGACTTACCTTATAAAGAATAAAGATGATGAAGACAATAACTAAAATAATGATGCTGGGCTTATTAGCCCTGTTGCTTACTTCTTGTTTCAAGGATGACTCCACAGGTCCCAATGTGCCGGTATCAGTGATGACTGCTGCTTCAGAACTCGACGAAGAGTACGTAGTAGAGTATGGTAATGTCCTTACCATTGAAGCCCCGGAAATCCAGCAAACCAATGCGGCCAAGGCACTTAGCTATAGTTGGGAAATAAACTACAAAGAGGTTTCCACAGAGCGTACCCTTAAGTATGAGTGTAAGGAGTATGGCAAGTATGTTATCCGTCTTAAGGTATTCAATCAGGATGGGTATCTGTACCAAACTTCGAGCTTAAATGTCTTGTATCCTTTTACTGCGGGGATCTATGCCGCGGCTAAGTATGATGGAAAAGCAATAGTGTCATATGTCCCCGCTTCTGCGACCCAAAAAGTGCAGTTGGATATCCTTAGAGAGTTTAACCCCGATGTTGACTTTGGAGCTGAAGCATCTGCGATCTTCTTCCAGAACTACTTGGATCGTAACCTGGGTTATGTGGCAACGAAGAATCCTAATAAACTTTTTAGATTCGAGCCCTACACAATGGTGTTGATCAACGAAATCAATGCCCCACGTACCGGAATCCCTATTGACTACATTATCAATAGTGGAAGCGATCTCCCTATCACCTTGATGGAAGGCGGACATCTGATGAGCCTTGGTAGTCAGGACGTGAACTTTGACAACAAAGTATACCGTAGCTGGCGTTCTACCTGGGGGCAGGGTCTCTCTTTTGCCAATAGAATTCTCTACTGTTACTCTACGGTCAATTCATATCTCAATAGTATTTTGTATTTTGATAATAGTGAAGGTCGATTCATTGTTGAACCACGTCAAGGGACTAGCCGACCATCCCTAATTCATGGAGATACATTTAAGGGTCGCACTATGATCGATATGGGATTGATTCTTGATAGAAGAGAGGTGGTTGCATTACTGAAGACTGCGGCAGGAAAGATAGAGCTTGCATGGCTTACTCCGGGAGTGTATGTCGGATCGATAGGCTCGCCTGAAGCGCCTGTCGTGAGAGATCAGCGTGAGGTCCCCGCTACGGCGCAGATGACAACTGATACAAAGATGGCCTCCTCCACCAAATCGAATTTCCTCTATTACTCTTCGGACAATAAGGTTTATGTCTATGCCGTCCAGTCTCAGGGGAATTTCCCCACTACTCCTACCTTTACTTGCGATGAAGGTGAAGTGATAGTGGATATGCTATTGAGCAAAGACCTCACGAAGCTTTATGTAGCTACCAATGCTACAAGTGGGGACAAAGTAGGTAGTATTTATTGTTTCGGGGTGGAAAATAATCAAGGTCTTCTATGGAAGCAAAAGAATATTTCAGGTGAGATAAGTCAAATCTTTGAACGCACATTCTAATAACATAATACACTTTAATGACTAAACGATTTTGTAAAGTAATGATGATGACGCTATTTGCAGCGTCATCATCCATCCCTTATGTCTATGCACAGAATACAGAGGAGGGGACAGATAAGAAGAAAGAGTCGAAGTACGAAAAACTTTTCAAGGACAAAAAAGTAGAAACTGCCAAGAGTGATTTCATCACTTTGCACAAAATCGACTCGAAAGTTTATTTTGAATTGCCACTTAAGTATCTTGGTGATGAGATGTTGTTTGGTGCAACTGTCTCTTCTGTATCTGATGGCAGGTTTATCACTGTCGGGATGAAGAATGCGGATCCAATCAATTTTCGTTTTGAGAAGGATGAAGAGATGATCTTGATGAAGAAGCCCAACGATCTCCTTTCTGCTTATCATCCCACCAAGGCATTGAAGAGTGCACTGGACATCAACTATAATGACCCTACCATTGCAGGGTTCAAGATCGAAGCGTATAATGCCGATAGTACTGCCGTAGTATTTGATATGAGTTCATTTGTGGCAAGACACAATAGTAGTTTATCGGTTATCCCGAAATACTCTGGGTCTTTTGCAATCTCTGCTTCGCCTGTGGATATGAACTATGTCAAGAGTGTGAAGTCTTTTGATAATAATATTTCCATACGTACGGAGTTGAACTTCCTTCTTAAGGTATCCCTTATGGGGATGGTCAGTATCCTCAACGATATGCCAACAACCATTGATGCTACCTTCTCCATCGTGAGGCTTCCAAAAGAGTCTATGACCCCGCGTATCGCCGATGCGAGAGTCGGTTATTTCTCTTCTGGCAAGTATTACTTCCCAGAGGGGAAGGATGGGATGGACCGTATCCATTACGTTCATCGCTGGCGTCTTGAACCTAAGGATCCCAAGGCGTATGCAGCAGGAAATCTTACAGAGCCAGTACAGCCGATAGTCTACTACATCGATAGTGCATTTCCCGAAGCATGGAAAGAGCCTGTTCGTCGTGGAGTAGAAAGGTGGAATAAAGCATTTGAACGTATCGGCTTCAAGGGTGCAATTATAGCAAGAGATTTTCCCAAAGACGACCCGTCATTTGACCCTGATAACCTCAAATACTCTTGTATTCGATATATCCCGAACTCGACGGAAAATGCAATGGGCCCCTCATGGATAGATCCCAAGAGTGGAGAGATTCTCAATGCTTCTATCCTGGTGTACAGTAATATAGAGCAGCTTCTCTATAAGTGGAGATTTGTTCAGACAGCAAATGTAGATCCTCGTGTGAGAGGAATTAAGTTACCTAAAGAAGTTTTGGATGAATCTTTAGAGTATGTCATTGCGCATGAGGTCGGGCATACCCTTGGATTGATGCACAATATGGGAGCATCATCTGCTTATCCAACGGAGTCGTTACGTTCAGCAGCCTTTACCAAGGAGCACGGTACCACGCCCTCGATTATGGATTATGCCCGCTTCAATTACATTGCTCAACCTTCGGATAAGGGTGTCTCACTCACTCCCCCCGAACTCGGTGTTTATGATTACTATGCCATTGACTGGGGATACCGATACTTCCCTCAGTTCCAGGCAGATATCAATAAACAGGCGAAGGAGCTTGAGAAGTTCGTGGATGAGAAGACCAAGGATCTTAAGTATCGGTATAAGCCACAACAGTTCGGTCACATCATCGATCCGTACGCTATAGCAGAAGATCTCGGAAATGATCCATTGAAGAGTAGCAAGTATGGTATAAACAACCTCAAGGGTATCCAACGCAACCTCACTAAGTGGATTGTCAATGATGAAGACAGTAAGATTAAGCGCTCTCTCAACCTTGCTATCGCACAGCAGTACTTTGGGTATGTGAAGAATGTAATGAACCTTGTTGGTGGTGTATCCGTCAATATCAGTAAGGAAAGCTCCGGCATTCCTCGTTATGAAGTAGTCTCCAAGGCGAAGCAACGAGAAGCTTTCTTGTGGGCATTCGATCAGGTAAAGAACTTCACTAAGTACTATGCAGATCGCGAGCTGGAACGCAAAGGCTTCCTTGAAGTAAGTTTTTACGACCAGTTATTAGAGTTCATGACGCAAGACCTATATCGTCTGCGCGCTCGTGTTATCATTGGTCAGCATCTCTCTCCTGCATCGTACACACAGAAAGAGTTTTGCGATGATCTCTATGCACAACTTTTCAAAAATACTATGGCAGGAGCTCCTCTTTCCAAGAGCGAGAGGTTCATGCAGCGTGCTTTTGTGGACAATGCTACTGCATATATCGTCAGTGGAGCTCCCAAGAATGGACTCCCCATGCCATCGCTAACAGATGCAACCACCGCGACGGATGTTTACTTCCATTTTATGGATAAGCTCGGGTATTTACCTAAGTCAGTGTACGAGTCATTGCAAACCGTCAGTTTTGGTAACCCTGATGAGAATATCTATCCATCGTTCAATATCGGACTTTTTGATGAAGGGCAGATTCACTTCCACCAAGCGCTGCTCAAACTTCAACCGTTGCTCAAGCAACGTATTGAGTCTACTTCAGATGCTCTTCTCAAGGCTCACTATCGGTCGATGCTGTACAAGGTGAATAATGCTCTCAATCCACGCAAATAACCCTCTACAGATGTTCACAGAAAAGATAAATATGAAAAGGTTTACAGCTATACTCCTCCTTGCTTTCGGTATGCTTCTGCTTCCTGACTACTCTGCGCAGGCTCAGTGGTTCAAATCGAAGCGAGCTGCTGCGAAAGCTCAGAGGGACAAGGAGAAGTCCAAGACCCCTTATGACAAGATAGTCAAGGCCGATAAGGCCGAGAGCGTACATGGTCCACTTCTCTCCCTACATAAGTCGGAAGGGAAGATATATATGGAGATCCCTACAGCCGATCTCGGTAAGGATATGCTCTTGGCATCTACCACATCGTCTGTATCTACCCCTCAGCTTGGTACTACGGGTTTCAAACAGAGTAACCCCGTGCATGTACGCTTCGTACAGAAAGATAGTACCATTGTTATGGAGGTGGTCAATACTTCGTTCGTCTACGATAAGGTTAAAGAACCCAATCTTGTGGAGGCTGATCGTCTCAACTTCGGAAATATTTCATTCCTCAAGTTCGACATCTCTGCCCATAGCAATGACAAGAAAGCAGTACTCTTCGATGTCAGCAGCTTCTTCTTGGAAGACAATAGATTCTTTCCCGTTGCTGAACGCAGGGTAGGACCTTATAGTGTCAATGCTAATCTTAAGAGCAACCTTACCCGAATCACAGGACTCAAGGTGTTTGAGGACAATGCCACGATAAAGGTACGGCGTACCTACTCTGTCTCTTTGTCTGACAGCAAAGGTAATAGTCCTCTTTCCGATTATCCTGCTACATTCGATATTACATTCACGTTACTGAAGCTACCCGAAGTGCCGATGACACCCCGTCTTGCAGATACACGTCTTGGTGTATTTCAGACCAGGTTGTTTGTTTCCGATACGGTTGTAGGTAAGATTGCGGAGACTGGCTTTGTCAATCGTTGGAGGATAGAACCCTCGGATATGGAGGCCTACCTTGCCGGTAAGCTTACCAAGCCGGTGAAGCCGATAGTCTTCTATATCGACAGTGCGTTCCCTGCAGAATGGAAAGAACCTATTCGTCAAGGGATATTGAGATGGAACAAGGCGTTTGAGCGTATCGGTTTCAAGGACGCTGTGGAAGCGAGAGACTATCCGACGGATGATCCGGAGTTCGATCCTGATAACCTCAAGTACTCATGTTTACGATATATCCCCGTAGCGATCGAGAACGCCATGGGCCCCTCTTGGGTAGATCCTCGCAGCGGTGAGATTATCAACGCCTCCGTCTTCGTATACAACGATGTGACTAAGCTTATCAATAGTTGGCGTTTCGTACAGACCGCTCAGGTAGATCCGAGGGTCCGTAGCAAGAAGATGCCTGATGAGATCATTGCTTCGACACTTCAGTATGTCGTGGCTCACGAGATAGGGCATACTCTTGGGTTTATGCACAATATGGCTGCGTCTTCCGCATTTCCTGTAGACTCATTGCGCTCTGCATCTTTTACGCAAAAGTATGGTACGACTCCCTCTATCATGGATTATGCGCGCTTTAACTATGTGGCTCAACCCGGAGACGAAGGAGTGGCTTTTGAGCCACCTTTCCTTGGGGTTTACGATTACTTCCTCGTCAAGTGGACGTACCTCCCATTCCCACATCTCGGTGGAGATTTCCGCCGTGAGTTTATCGAACTTGACAAGATCGTCAAGGAACATGAGGGAGACCCTATGTACCGTCACGGCGTGCAGCAGTTTGAACTCCGTATAGACCCATCAGCTATAGAGGAGGATCTCGGGGACGACCCCGTCAAGGCGGGAGACTATGGTATGCGCAATCTTGAGTATATAATGGCTCATCTCGATGAGTGGATTACTGATGATGAGGACAGCAATCACAAGGCTGCTTTGTATGAAGAGATTGTAGGGCAAGCACTCAGATATGCTACTAATGTCTTCATGAACGTCAGTGGGGTGTATCTTAGTCAGACTTCGGAGTCGAGCAACCTTTTACGTACAAAGGTCGTAGCTAAGGAGAAGCAAAGGGCATCTGCTCTTTGGCTTTTGCGCAAGAGCCTTGAGTTCGATAAGTTGGGCAATCCTTCGCTAGAGAAGAAGCTCTATGCCGCTGCCAATAGACCCTTCTCCCTCTACCAGAAGTATATCATGTCTATGGCTCTCGCAGCGACAGGTAAGCTCACCTTCACCCATTATCTGGACTCCACCTCATACTCTCCGCTTGAGTATAGCCGAGATGTGTACGACTTTGTCTTCGACAAGACAATCCGTGGCGATGAGACACTCACGGAGAGCGAGCGTACATTGCAACGCGTATATGTGGAGACCATAGCACGTACGCTTGAGTCTCAGACTCAGATCGCGATCCCCTTTGCTCTCTCACAGTCAATGTCCGAGGAGCTTCCGATCCGTAAGTACGCCTGCTGTGCCGATCATGCGCACCATGCTCAGGGAGATCCCCGGGTATCGTACTCCGGACATACCCTACTGGGCTTCGGACAGGGCTATGGGGAACCGACCGAACTCTGGACCGCTACGATAAATGATGCCGAGATCTACATTATGAGCAATATACAAGAGGCTGTAGGGCTCTTGGAGAAAGCTATTGCTCGCACGAGGGATGCTGAGTTGAAGTTACACTATACCACGCTACTCTCTAAGCTAAATCAATCCGGAAAGCTCTAAATAAGCCCTCCCCTGATCTATAATTTCGACGAGACTCTACTGCCGAAAGGACGCTAGAGCCTCGTCTATTTATTTTACTATATATGTTGGCGCTTTCATAAAATGTCGTATCTTTGACGCTACTCAATACATAAATAACAAAACAGATAATGAAAGTAGATAAGAACCTTTTGATCAAAGCTCAATACACGCTCTATACAGTAGCAGCTGATGGCAAGGAAGAAATGGTGGAACAGACGGCTCCTGATGTGCCTCTTGTGTATCTTCAAGGAATGGGGATGATGCTCCCTGACTTTGAGAGTAACCTCCTCGGACTCGAAGAGGGCGATACATTCGACTTCATCCTCAAGCCGGAACAGGCATACGGTGTGCCCTCGGACGACTACATTACTGTGCTTCCGAAAGAGGTCTTCCTTGTCGAGGGCGAGTTTGACGAAGAGATTGTACACATCGGTGGACACGTGCCGATGATGGACTCCGATGGCAATCAGCTTATGGGTAAAGTCCTTGAGATCTCCGACGAGGGTGTCAAGATGGACTTCAACCACGAACTTGCAGGGGCTACGCTCCACTTCATAGGGTCTGTCCAGGAAGTCTCTGTCGCTTCGCCTGAGGAGGTACAGGCAATCATGCAGCCTTCGGGTGGTTGTTGTGGTTGTGGAGAGAGCGGAAATAACGGTGGCTGTTCGGGTGGTTGTTGCTAAGCTTTGATCTCTTAACTTAATAAGTGCCCCCTTACAGTCGAACAACGACTATGTGAGGGGGCACTTCGCTTTTTTACTTTATCCACTCCGATGCATCATCTTAAGGTGTGGCGAAAGAGTTCGTTACAAGGCGTACAAACTTTCGGCGGACGGGATCTGAAGTTGTATATAGGAGAAGAAAAGTGGTACCCGTAACTGAGTGCAATTTTTATGCGGTAAAGTCAAGATGAGTTACGGTACGTTGTTAGTTCTTTTATCCGATCTTTCGAGTCGGATAACCGAATAGGGTCGGGACTTGTGTCCGTACGCATAAGATAGAGGCTGTGTCATAAGTAAAATTATGACACAGCCTCTATTGCAATGGCTTGACTTCGCTATATGTCAGAACCTTATCCCGAACGTCGTCAAGGCGAGAGGGTGAGCGTGCTGGAAGCTGCTATTCCATGCACTCGAAATGTGGTTGAGTTTCGAGTCGTACACAATCCCTAAGGTGAGCATGGGGCGGAAGTAGATCCGCCATACCATTAGCTCGACGCCGGCTCCCACACTTGGAGCCAAGTAGAGCCCCTCCCTGTCCCTAGGGATACTCCCTATGCTCATCCCTGCATACAGTAGCATAGATAGCTTGAACTTATCTGTCTTGTGCCAGAAAGCAGGGTAGTAGCGGCGTAACTCCGGAGTGATCGAGAAAAACTCTGCCGAGGGGAAGCCTAAAGTAGCTTTGACCCCTACCTGGCTTTTATTGCTCAGCATATGGTAGTATCCTACCGAAATGACTTCGTATCCGAGTCCGAGCTCCCATGCGTGGTTAGGCGCTAATGTCGTGCCTCTCTTCTTCGACTGTGCCGATGCTCCGTCGAGTGAAAGGAGCAGCACAAGGAGTATGCTTAGCAGTCGTACGGTATTTCGTCTCATTGTAGTTATAAGAGTTATTTGGGGTGTTACTTGGATATATCTCCTTCGGCAATGAGGTACTCCGCAATTTGGATGGCATTGAGGGCTGCTCCCTTACGTATCTGATCGCTCACGCACCAGAACGAGAGACCGTTCGGATTCGTGAGGTCTTGACGTACGCGACCTACATAGACGGGATCCTTACCGGAGAGGTATAGAGGCATAGGATACTCCTTCGCCGAGGGATTGTCTATGAGGACGACTCCTGGAGCTTCGCCGAATGCTTTGTGAGCCTCGTCCATGGTCATCGGCCTCTCCATCTCCACCCATACCGCTTCTGAGTGTGCTCGGAGTACAGGGACACGTACGCAGGTTGCGCTCACGGCGATGTCCTTGTCGAGAATCTTGCGAGTCTCGTTGTACATCTTCATCTCCTCCTTGGTATAGCCATTGTCGGTAAAGACGTCTATCTGTGGGATAAGGTTGTACAGAAGAGGGTAGGCGAACTTCTCTACCTTCAGCTCTTCTCCCCGTGCCCATTGTCCCGTTTGTGCCTCAAGCTCTGCAATGCCTGTAGCTCCTGCTCCGCTGGCCGACTGATAAGTCGCCACGTGTACCCGACGTATCGGATTGTGACGGTGCAATGCGTTGAGTGCCACAACCATCTGGATGGTGGTGCAGTTGGGGTTGGCGATGATGCCCCGTGGGCGTACCTTCGCTGTCAGAGCGTTCACCTCGGGGACTACCAAGGGCACGTCGTCTTCCATACGAAAGGCACTAGAATTGTCGATCATCACTGCACCATACTTAGTTATGGTATCAGCATACTCGATAGATGTGCTACCGCCTGCTGACACGAAGGCTATGTCTATCTCCTTGAAGGCATCACCGTGCTCCAAGAGCTCTACCGTGACTTCCTTGCCACATACATTGTACACCGACCCTGCACTACGTGCAGAGCCGAAGAGGCGGAGTGAAGTGAATGGGAAGCAGCGTTCTTCCACGAGATGGATCAGCTCCTGACCCACGGCACCACTGGCACCTACTATTGCTATGTTCATTGTTGTCTGTTTGTTTTTGATGTTAGTATATGGACTTTGTATGGGACGGTCACTCTATCCATCGGATAGGTGTCTGCCCATTCATTACAAGATAATAATTAGTTTTGCTGAAAGGCTTGCTGCCGAAAAAGCCTCTGTGCACCGACAGTGGTGAGGGATGAGCAGAGGTCAGCACCATGTGCTTCGACTCGTCTATAAGGTGGCGTTTGCTTGCAGCGAAGCTCCCCCAGAGGATGAATACGATATGCTCTCGCTCCTTGCTCAACTTGGCTATCACGCTGTCGGTGAAGAGGTGCCACCCTATAGTGCTGTGCGACATCGGGCGACCGGCTTCGACCGTGAGCGATGCGTTGAGGAGCAGTACGCCCTGCCGAGCCCAATGTGTAAGATCTCCGGATGTGGGTGGTGTCATCTCCATATCATCGCCCAGCTCCTTGTATATATTGCGTAACGATGGAGGGAATGGCATACCGGCACGTACCGAAAAGCTCAACCCATGTGCCTGACCGGGACCGTGATAGGGATCCTGTCCGAGGATCACGACCTTGACTTGATCGAATGGACACAGGTCGAACGCTGCAAAGATCTCCCCACCACGAGGGTAGACAACTCCCCGAGCGTATGCCTCTCGGACCCTTGAGGTAAGTACCTCGAAATACTCTTTGGCAAACTCTTCTGCAAGTGCCATCTTCCACGACTCCTCTATCCTTACCATAACCTTCGTATCAGCGGATGAAGTTGGTACGCACCTTTGGTTCGACGGTGGGGAGAGGATGAGCAGCGACCTCAAGGCTCCTCATCATCCAAGCCATATTGCGACCGAGCACACGCATCGTCTGCATCCCCTCCTCGTCCAAGGAGGTTTCGCCCGGAATTTCCCCATGTGCTATGTTCCAGTACTGAGATGAGACGATAGGCATATTACAGGCGGAGAAGTATCTGTTGAGTCTGTCGAAGGCAGCACTCGCCCCACCCCGACGAGCCACTACGACAGCGGCTGCGGGCTTGTACGATGCGGCGTCACGATTGGAGTACAGCAGGCGATCGAGGAGTGCACAGAGACTGCCGGCAGGTCCGGCAAAGTAGGTGGGCGAGCCTACTACTACAGCATCTGCTTCGAGCAGTCGTTCGCGAGCTTCGTTGTATAGATCGTCATCAAAGACGCACCTCCCGAGCTTCTTGCACCCACCGCAACCGGTGCATCCTTGTACCGGTTTTGACCCGATGTGGAATATCTCTGTGGTAATCCCTTCGTTCTCCAATACATTGGCTACGGCCTCGAGTGCCGTGAATGTATTGCCTCGCGCATGAGGACTCCCATTGATCAGTAATACTTTCATATTATAGTCGTTTTATAGATGTGCTTTCAAATATACATTTATTTGAGCGGACTGATGTAGAGGTTGTGTGGTTTTGAAGGTTTTTAAGCACTCTCTAAGTAGCTAAAATAGAAAGGGTGCAGAGAGTCTGTATGCTCTCTGCACCTTTTCATTTGCTATGGTGTCGGTCGATATGTCAACGCTTGCGTCTGCCTTCACGGCGGAAGCCGGACGTAAACTTTCGATTTTCCCTGCGCTTGCCATCACGTTTGCCACGAGAGTAGTCACCCTTCGATTCGTTGCGACCGCTTTCGGGCTTCGCTACTTCTACTTTGATGGCTCGTCCTCCCAGCTCATACCCGTTCATCTCTTCCATAACTGTGAAGGCATCTCCCTGCTTCACCTCAAAGTATGAGCGAGAGTCGAATATGTCGATCTTGCCTATCTCCACGAACTCTCCGAGACAACGATTGATGATGTCTATAAGGGTGTTGGGGTAAACCTTATCACGCTTGCCGAAGTTGATGGTAAGTCGTTCGAATCCTTTCTGGGCAATGCCATTTTTTCGTTCATGAGTTGTCTTGTGCTCTCGCTGCCTTTTCTCTTTGATTTCGGCAACCTCAGAGATCTCTTCTGCATCCTCGTAGTACTTGATGAGGCGTTCGAACTCCATGTAGACTACCCTACGGATGAGGTCTTCATTATCAAGCCATGAGAGTCTGCCCATAACTCCCTTGATGAATGGTTCGATGCGGTCATCGTCGGGGACGGTATTCTCTAGTTTGTCGATGAAGTTGTAGAGCTGCTTCTCGCATATCTCGTGACCGGAGGGTATGGATGCGTGCTCAAACTCTACACCTGTGAGCTTCGATATATCTCGGAGACGACCCTTCTCGCGTGAGTGACAGATGGAGATGGACATGCCACTCTTGCCTGCTCTTGCTGTACGACCGCTACGGTGCGTATAGGACTCGGGATCATCGGGTAGACCGAAGTGTATGACGTGTGTTAGGTTGTCCACATCGAGTCCACGTGCTGCAACGTCTGTCGCAACGAGGAGCTGGAGGTTGCGTACTCTGAACTTCTGCATCACATAGTCCCTTTGTTGCTGAGAGAGATCACCATGTAGAGAGTCGGCATTGTACCCATCTTGGATGAGCTTATCTGCTATCTCTTGGGTGTCTCGCCGAGTGCGACAAAAAATGATCCCGTAGATGCTGGGGTAGAAGTCGGCAATGCGTTTGAGAGCAAGGTATTTGTCCTTTGCCGACACCATATAATATATGTGTCGGATGTTCTGGTTCGTGACGTTGCGCTGACCCACGACGACCTCTTTGGGGTCGTTCATGTACTTGCGGGTGATACGAGCTATCTCGTCCGGCATCGTTGCGCTGAAGAGAAGCATATGCCTCTCTTTGGGTATTTCTTTGAGTATCTCGTCGATACTTTCCGAGAAACCCATGTTGAGCATCTCGTCCGCTTCGTCGAGGATCACGTCGGAGATCTTCGAGAGATCCAACGCTCCTCTGCGTACAAGGTCAAGGAGGCGTCCCGGGGTCGCGACTACGATGTGCACTCCCTTGGATATTTGTCGTATCTGTTGCTCTATCGATGCTCCTCCGTACACTGCAACGACTCCGATATCTGAGAGATATTTGGAGTAGTTGGTGAGATCTTTTGCGATCTGTACGCATAGTTCTCGTGTAGGGGATAGGATGAGAGCTTGAGGATAACGTCGAGCGACGTCGATGTTTTGTAGGATCGGGAGACCAAATGCTGCGGTCTTCCCTGTACCGGTCTGTGCCAATGCTATTATGTCTATCCCCCCACCCAATAGGTGTGGTATGACGGCTTCCTGTACCGGCATAGGAGTTTCGAAGCCCATTTCCGCAACGGCTTCGCAAAGTGGGGCAGAAATGCCCAGTTCTTCAAATGTCTTCAAGTAGTTGTCTATATTTGAATGATGTGTAAAAATCCCCGTAAAGTCCGACGATTTTCCTTGTGACACCAACTCAAGAATCAACCATAAGACGATTACGAAACAACAAAGGTAGGTATAATTAACCGATAATATGCTATGAACGATAGATTTATAGTCGAATAATGATGCCAAGTGTCGGCAGGATGGTGCCGTTGTAGATGTCCAGAACCCGTAATCTCTGGCGTGTAGGGTCGGCCGGGTCTTCCATTACATTGCCATCTTTGTCTTTATTTGTATATATCGGTTCTCTCGAAGATCGGGCGTTGTACACATTTTGTATATCAATGTAGAGGTTGAGAAGCCATTTGTTGAAGTAAAACTCCTTGTCGATACGCATATCGAGTTGGTGTGAAGGGGAGAGACGAAGTGAATTGAAGCGAGAGTAGTCTGTATAAGGCTGATTGGTGAGAGCCCACGCTTCTTTGTTCGTAGATAGTCCTTCATCTATGGGAGAGTAAGGTGCTCCGCCGACAAATCGCCAACGTGCGGAAAAAGTCCAACTTTTTCCGAGTGTATAGCTGCCCAAGAGGTTGAGGATATGCCTTGTGTCCCATGAGGATGGCAGATAATCTCCGCTGACATTGGTAAACTCGCTGCGGAAGAAAGTGTATGTCGTTGTGAGGTTGAAGCCCTTGTATGCAGTAGTTTTGTACGTCAGTTCGATGCCATAGCTACGACCTTTACCCTCAGAGTATACCTCTTCGTTGCCTACGGGGTCGTACCCTACGCCTTTACTTGCTGTACTGATGCCGTCCGCTACCGATAGCGGGTATTGGTCATACTGCTTGTAGAAGCCTTCGATGTTGATGTGAGAGCCCTCACGTGGGCGAAACTCTATGCCAAGGATAGCTTGGTCGGAGACAATGTGCTTCAGGCGTTCGTTCTTGTTTGCCAGAAGTCCGTTGGGACTTTTGTATCCGAGCATAGTATATGACGGACGCATCATATATCTTCCTGTATTGGCATTGATGTCCCATTTGTCTGAAAGGGCGTAGGAGATCGATAGTCGAGGGGAGAGCTGGTTGAGAGGATTTTTCATGTTGTTATTGAAGTTGTTCCCCATCATATTGACTCCGAATGATACTTTCAGCCTGTCATCGAAGTACTCGTCCGAGAGTTGAAGTGCAAAGTGGTAGGAGAAGAGATTTAGTTTGGTGTTGTAGTCCCCCGTCTTTACCGTACCGTTCTCGAAGTAGGAGCGCTTAGTTTCGTTCAGATATGCAGCATACTGTATCCCTGCTCCGAATTGCAGCTTGAAAGGTAAGCGTGCATACACACGCTCGTATCGGAGTTTGTTCTCCGTTTCATCAGAGTAGAGATCGAATATACGGGCTCTTTCCGTGTCGTTGTCTGGGTGCTTGTAGTTCTTGTTGCGCAACATATTGCGGCTAAGTACCCAAGTGTCATAGTAGGCATCCGTGAAGTGCTTGTACACCGCCCCTATGGCATAGTTCCACTGTCGGAGTTGAGGGAGGTAGCTGAGCAGGTACTTCTGTCCCTCATCTCCATTCTTTTGGAGATCTGTGTTGAGGTTCATCTTGTCCAGAGACCCTATGGCAGTGATGGAGAGAGAGTTCCGTTTGTCTATCTCATACTTATATTTCAGCTGGAAGTCGTTGTATGTCGGCAAGAATGGCAGACCGATGAGCTTGAATAGAGGTGTCAGGTACGACTGTCTTGCCGAAGCTATGAAGGTGGACTTCGGCGAGAGAGGCCCGTCAAGCGTGAGCGCAGCGTCCGAAGCTCCCACAGCGATCTTCGTATGGAGCCGATCGCTGCTCCCGTCTTTCTGCCTCACTTCCATTACAGAGCTGAGTGCATTGATGCGGTTTGCCGGGAACGCTCCCGTGTAGAAGCTAACCTCTCGGACGAAGTCCGGGTTGATGATGCCTACTACACCGCCTGACGCTCCCTGGGTTGTGAAGTGATTGATGATAGGGATCTCTATCTCATCGAGATAGAATACGTTTTCCGACGGACCTCCCCCTCTGACGATCAGGTCGTTGCGGTCCGGGGAGGTCGATCCCACACCCGGGAGTGTCTGAAGCACCTTTGAGACGTCACGATTGGCTCCTGCACTCTTCTCTATCTGTGCTACTCCTATGGAGAGGGTAGATATGGGGCTTTCGATCTTCTTTGTCCTGAGATTTGGTCGAGCTATGACCTCTTGCATCATGACGGAGGCCTCGGCAACTTCGATGTTGATGTGGGTAGTCTGGTTGCCTTGTACGTGTATCTCGGGCGAAGTGGTCGTCTGGTATCCCACCATCCTTACAATAAGTCGTACGAAGCCCGGCGCGGCAGAGATGCTGAACTTCCCATCTATGTCCGTGCTTGTTGCCAATGAAGTTCCTTGGATTTGTACTGTGGCAAAGGATAATGGCTCATGATTTTGTGCTGAATACACCTTCCCTCGTATTGTCCCGTTCTGAGCGTATGTCGCAAAGACGAGGAAGCATGAAAGGCAAAAGATAAAAAGGTTTCTCATGTGTATAACTGTATGGTAAATAGATATATCCGCAAATGTAACATTTTTTTTTGTGATTTCAAGAGGGGTTTGTGTAGAAGGGCGCACTTAGGCGTGGTATGGAGCTGCGTGTGGTGGGGCGGAGCGTATACCGTTACTTCCCGAGCGACTTATGGTTTGCCGGCGCTTCTCTCCGTATAGATATGCTTCGGTCGGTGGGAGGACTGGATAGAAAAAGATAGAGGAATTCTCCCGAATTCCTCTATCTTCGTGATTCGCCTGGGGCTCGAACCCAGGACCCCATCCTTAAAAGGGATGTGCTCTACCTGCTGAGCTAGCGAATCCCGCTGTCAATTATGAAAATCAAATGAAAACAAGCAGATGAATCACTTCATTGCTCTGCAAAGGTACGCACAATAATTGGATTTTACAAGCGTTGCTCTCGATTAAATCTTATTGCCAATATATTTATACAAAGAGGACTTTCTTATTTCCTTTTCTTTAGGTTTTAGGTACAATAGTGAGAGCTTTCGGATCGCTTCGATGGGTAGATGCGGTAGGATAGGCTGAAATTTACGGGAGCTTTTGTCGTTTTATCCGATGGGAACCCTTCCCTGTGCGGACATAAACTTTTGCGTAATCGGTCGTGAAGTGGTTTTCAGCTCCGGACTACCGGTTTCCTGCTGTTGAAACGTAATAATCCGTTGCTGAAAAGTAGTAGTCCGGAGCTGACCCCGGTTTTTGGTACGGTAGAGATGAAGTGTTCTTCCGGTACGTGTGCTCTCCTTTACCGAGCTTGGATAATATATGGGACCTTTGTGGGTGCGGATGGTGTTCGCCCCGGCTTTTCTCAGGCTTGTATCCTTGCATCGGCGCATCACAACCCATTGGAGGACGCCCTCGGTAAATGTCGTGCAGATTACTAATAGTGTATAAATATTTCGTAGTTTGTATTGCATAGTACGAATGTATTATTATCTTTGCAGTGTGGTAGCGTAAGTGTGACCACATTCCATTAGTATATAAATCACTTAGGAGGGAATATAAATTATGAACGAAGCAGTCGAGAAAGTCAAATCCCAAATGCGGAAAGGGATACTGGAGTATTGTATACTCCTCATCCTGCACCGTAGGGAGGCGTACAGTACCGATATCATCAATGCGCTCAAGCAGAACGAATTGATCGTCGTGGAAGGTACGCTCTACCCACTCTTGTCCCGTCTCAAGTCTGGCGGACTCCTCTCGTACACATGGGTGGAGAGTACACAGGGTCCTCCGCGTAAATACTACAAGATCACCGAGAGGGGCGAGAGCTTCCTCAAGGAACTCTATGGAGCGTGGGACGAAATCCGCAACACAGTAGACCTGCTGATGCAGGAGCCGAGCGAGGAAGAGAGAAAAGAAGTGTCATATAATCCCGAAGATGTCATCACATTATGAAAAAGACGATCAATATAAATCTATGCAATCGCGTATTCCAAATCGAGGAAGACGCATACAATATGCTCGAACAATACCTCGATAGTATACGTCGCCACTTCCGACGCACCGATCCCGATGGCGAGATAGTGGATGATATCGAGGCGCGTATCAGCGAACTCTTTGCCGAGAAGAAGGCCGAAGGGTACGATGTAATCACTACGAAGATTGCTTCCGAAGTGATCCAGCGTATCGGAGATACCGGCGAGCTGGACGATGACGCCAGTGCTGATGACGGGGAGGCTCATGAGGAGACCCCCGGTGAGAGCGCGAGTGGGGAGCGTAAGTCGCGGAAGTTCTACCGCGACATTTCCAGGAAATGGGTGGCAGGTGTACTTGCAGGGCTGGGAGCTTATACCGACGTGGCTCCATGGATCCTCCGGGTTTGTTTCCTGATCCTGCTCTTCACTCCTATCAATGTTGCGCTCATCATCATATACATTGCTTGTGCACTTTTCATCAATCCTGCCCGCACGGTCAATGATCGTCTGGAGATGGAGGGGGAGATGGTCTCGCCGAATGCTATCTGGCGTAAGATCAGTGAGGAGTCTGTCGAACTGAAAGATAAGGTGACATCGCAGGTAAATAGCTTCGATAGGAAGATGGGATTTACTCGTTCGTCGCAGGAAAGGGAACAAGGGGAGAAGAAGAGCGGTAGCTGGAATTGGCTCTGGTGGGTGCTGGGTGCGCTCATATTGGTTATCCTCGGGCTCGGGATGGCTTTCCTATGGGCTCCTGATGCAGTGCTAGGGTTGCAACAAGGGCTCAGTGACGGGTTTTATGGCAATGATCCGTACGCAATAACCGAAGCACTAGATAACCTCTCCTCGGTCTTCGGCGTGGCACTTATATTTATCATCCCCATAGTGATTATTTTTGTGCTGGTACTGCTTGCGCTTACTCTTGCGCTTCTGATCGTACCTATCGGTCTCATCTTGCGCTCCACTCTTACTCCAGTGGCTAAGCTGTTCCTGATCCTTGTATGGTTTGTATTATTCTTTACCGTATTATGGTAGAAACACGATAACGGACTTTCATTGTACTTTTTGGCTCCGGGCATCTGTGCTGGCAATTCTTGTCACACACGTGTCCGGGGTTTTCTTTTGTAAGAGCTAAGAGAAAGGAGTGCGCGAAGTCAAAAAATTAACAAACTAATCATATAGAATTTTGTACCTTTGCCAATTGCAGTAATCATAATTACAGATATAATATATATGTTCCACAATAATTATATGATTAAGGTGTTAGGTTTGTTGTTCATCGTTTTTGCACTTTTGAGCAGCTGTACCCCACCTTCCAAGAATACTTCTATCACTGTGAGCATTGCTCCTGAGAAGTTCTTCGTCGAACGCATTGCCGGCGAGAAGTATCAGGTCTCGGTACTGGTCCCTACCGGCACCAATCCCGAGACATACGATCCTACGCCAAAGGATATAGCGGCACTCGCACACTCCTCCATCTACTTCTATATGGGATCGTTGCCGTTTGAGAAAGTATGGCTCAAAGCAATACAAGAACAAAATACCGGGATCCGGTGTGTGGATATATCCACATACCTTCCGGAGTCGCTACATGAGTGTACGCATGGTCATGGTCACACACACGGAGACCCGCACTTCTGGACTTCGATCAAGGGCGCAGTAGCAATAGCAAGAGGGATTTACGACGCATTGATGGATATGTTCCCGGAGGATGCCAAGCTCTTTGCTACCAACTATGCTGCCCTCCTCGATGAGATCCATGCTCTCGAAGCTGAACTCTCTGTCAAGAGTGAGGGGATAAGTAGCCGTACGTTCGTAATCTATCATCCTTCGTTAACTTTCTTCGCCGAGGAATGGGGGCTAAATCAACGTGCCATCGAGCGAGACGGGAAGGAGCCGACTCCGGCTTACCTTGCCGAGCTTATAGATGCCGCAAAGCGTGACAACGTCAAGGTCGTCTTCGTCCAAGAGGAGTTTGATACCCGAAGCGCTGAGACCGTGGCGCGCGAGATAGGGGCCAGGATAGTCAAGATACAGCCAATGGATGAGGACTGGATCGGGCAGATGCGTCACCTCATTGATGCTTTTGTAGAGCCATGAATACGCTCCGTCCGATCATAGAAGCGAGAGAGCTTAGTGTGGCGTACGATGATGCGCCTATACTTGAGGGAGTATCGTTCGATATCTTCCCGAAAGACTTCATCGGTGTGATAGGCCCCAACGGTGGCGGTAAGACGACCCTTATGAAGGCGATACTGGGACTTCTCAAGCCGATGTCGGGCTATATCCGTCACTTCGACACGCAGGGGAGACGGGTCGACAGTATAGAGGTCGGCTACGTGCCCCAGCAGAATGCCATAGATAAGGCGTTCCCCGTAAGTGTTTCGGAGGTTGTGGGCTACGGACTTATGCGTAGAGGCAAGGTGCGCCTTAGCTCCGCTGAGCGACTGAGAGTGCAAGAGGTGATAGAAAAAGTCGGTATGAGCGACTACTTACGCACGCCTATCGGCGAACTCTCCGGGGGGCAGCTCCAGAGAGTTCTCCTTGCACGAGCCATAGTAGCGACTCCGACCCTCCTCATCCTCGATGAACCCAACACGTATGTGGATAAGCATTTCGAGTCGCAACTGTACAGTCTCTTGCCCGAAATCAATAATCGCTCTGCCATCCTCATAGTCTCTCACGATATAGGTTCGGTATGTCGTATGGTGAAGCGCCTGTTTTGTGTCAATCGCACCGTACACATCCATGAAGATATAGTACCTTCGTGCAGCGAGTGTAACGATTCTTCTTCTCTCAGCTACCTATCCCTTCTGGAGCACAAGTAGCTCTCTTCCCTATCTCTTATGGGTTCCGTACGTCGGGCAGAGTGAACATTCTGCTCCGACCAACTGTTTAAGTATTAGTCCAATGAGTAATAAAAGCAAAACAAATATACCTATGAGCAAGATTCAGAACGACCTGATATTGCGTGTATTGAACGGAGAGAGTACCGAGCGTACCCCGGTCTGGCTGATGAGACAGGCGGGGCGATACTTGCCGGAATACAGAGAGACAAGGGCGAAAGCTGGAAGCTTCCTCAACCTTTGTCGCACTCCCGAACTGGCTTGTGAGGTAACCCTCCAACCCCTACGCCGATACGACCTCGACGCTGCCATAATATTTTCCGACATACTTACGATCCCCGATGCTATGGGACTCGGACTTTACTTTACGGAGAACGAGGGACCGGGCTTCGAGCGTCCGCTAACGTCCGAGCACGATATCCTCAATCTCTCCAGACCGGATATAGAAAAGCAGCTGACTTATGTGCTGGAAGCAATCCGTCTTACCAAGTCGGAGCTTGCCGGCAAGGTGCCTCTCATAGGATTCTGTGGCAGTGCCTTCACCCTCGCTTGCTATATGATTGAGGGGAATGGCAGCAAGCACTTCCCTAAAGTAAAGCACCTCCTTTACTCTCGTCCCGATCTGATGCATATCCTTTTGGAGAAGATTACCGAGGTTCTTATAGACTTCTTGAATGCTCAGATCGAAGCCGGCGTAGATGCTTTACAGATCTTTGACACTTGGGGAGGTATACTTACTACCGGAGCTTTCAGCGAGTTTAGTCTCACATATACCGAACGCCTTATCGAGGGGTTGCAACGCTATCGTGACGGAGACCGTATCCCGGTGATCTGCTTTACCAAAGATGCCCCCTTGGCATGGTACAAGATGTACGAGAATGTCGGGGCAGACTGTGTGGGGATTGACTGGAGGCACGACCTCGATACCGTAGCTTCGGTCGTCCGCAATATAGCTCTCCAAGGCAATCTTGACCCTATGGCTCTCACCGGAAGCGATGAGTACATCGTGCAGAGGGTAAAGCAAGTGATAGACATGGCGGGACTCCGTACGCCTCATATCTTTAATCTCGGTCACGGGATGGATAAGTCGATAGAGCCGGATAAGGTCACGCTCCTTGTCGATACCGTACACCGCTATTCAGAGGAGCGCAAAAGACCGCTGACACAGTAGGTCGTACCCTTATTCATATTTATTTTTTTGTACCTTTGTATTACCACCAACTAACTCATCTTTATATAACTAACACATCAAACTTATGATTGAAAAGAGCTTACTTAAGAGAATTAACGAACAGATTAAGCTGGAACTTGACTCTGCAAATATATACCTTGCGATGTCTATTCACTTTGACGCTGCCGGATGGTCCGGGTTCGCCCGTTGGATGTATGCGCAGTGTGAGGAGGAGCGCGCCCATGCTAAGGCGATCATCGACTATGTCGTGACACGTGGAGATGCGCCTGAGATAGGTAACCCTGCCCCGGTGAAGGTAAAGCTGGATGGCGTCATACCTGTCTTCGAGACCGCATACGAGCATGAGTGCAAGGTATCCAAGTCTATCAACGAAATAGTTGCTTTAGCAATCGAAAAGAAAGATTTCGCTACCGAGAACTTCTTCCGTAAGTTCGTAGATGAGCAAGTGGAAGAAGAGGCGACCGTATCCGACATCGTGGCAAAGCTAAAGCTCGCAACCACCGAAGCGGCATTCATGATTATGGATGAGCGTCTCGGCAATCGCAAATAAGTAATCCTACCGTCCCTCTTCCCGGTCGCACGGAAGGTCAATTGAGTATAAGCCTCCGTGAAGGATCGGTAGAGGAGACTCCTGTCACCTATTGCGCGGACGGTGAGATAGGCACAAACCTCCTTGAAGGGCAGGGATACGACCTCGCCGTCGCCTATCACGCATAGCGAGGGATAAGCATAAGGCGACCGACATTTCCGTATCGGAAGATGTCGGTCGCCTTTCCGTTTTTATGAAAGTCCGTATTAGAAGCCGTAAGTGATCCCTATGGTTGTGATCTTCAGGTCGGGACCTTTACCATCGACGAATAGAGATTGAGGCGTGTGGAGTACCTGGAGTCCGAGCTTGCCATAGCCAATCCCACCACCGATTTCCGGGAGAGCACCACGGAGGTTGGAGTCCCCGTTGAAGAGAAGTTTGCCTCCTTCGCTCTTCCAGGCCTTCATGCTCGATGCCGTCTTCAGTTTGATGCCTGCATATCCATAGATAAAGAATTTGCGAGCCTCCGCTATCGGATGCCAAGAGATCTTACCATAGAGGTTGAGATATGTGGCACTCAGTCTGTTTTTCTTGAAGTTCGTTGCATCGCTCGGTGGAGTCATTACGGTGACACCATCTGCATTGCGTTGGAGGGTGTACCTGTCGAGCAGTTTTATTTTATTGAAGTCGAAGGTGGTCCCAAGCGTAAAGGTCATACTCTTTGTGCGTATATTTGCACTCAGTACCTCGATCATGAAGCGATAGCTTCCCGAGAGATCCACATGTTCAGGCGCATCCGAGAAGTTGAACTTGCCGAAGCCTAACCCGAGAGCACTGATATCCCTTTTTACCTTTTTCTCTTTTCCCTTTGTTCCATACATTATGATGTTGCGCTCTTTCCTTTCGGGGATGAAGGGGATACGCACTCTGTCGGTGAGGTAAGTCTGCTCCTCTTTCTTGCCGAAGCCGTACGATCCTTTGAAGTAAGGGGTGGCATTGATGGTATCGCCGCTGGGCGACACACGTTTCACCGTAATGTCCATACGGTTGCCTTTATCATTCACCGTGATGATTTTGTCTCCCATCCGGAGCGTTGTATCGGCTTTCATCTCCGGAGAAGTGAGTGCGAATAGCGACGAACTGCTTAAGATGCTTACAGTGGTCAGTGCGATAAGGAAGTTTTTCCGTTTCATAGTCATTGTATGTGTTTATAAGTTACGTATTCATATTGCTTTGTCAGTTGGGTTGCTTGCGCCTGTTGGAGTGCAGCAGTGCGAGCAGCTGCCGGCTATCTATCTCTCCCGTCATATAGATGAGTGCGATGCGGTTGCGCACAAGATCGTATCTGTATAGGAGATAGATGGAGTTGTTGCCCTCCTTTCCCAGTCGGTAGTACGCCGAGATCAGGTACCCGTCGGCATAGACTTCCTGAATATCATCCGAGATCTCCTTATCACGCTCTATGGCCTCCGCCACATCTGAAGCCATCTTTTGGGTAGGGGTTTTGAGCGTGAGCGTCGTCATCTCTTTGATGCCTCTGACTTTGGAGAATTGGTTCTGGCCTTTTAGCAGTACCTCTCCCTTTATCTTCACGAGCGAAGTGTTGGGATGCCGTCCATACTTCTTGAAGAGAGCCGTGACAGCATACTCTTTCGCCTTGTCATCATCCGCTTGCTCTGTTGCGAATACCGGGATGGAGAGCAGCAACATTAGTAAGCACAGCAGAGCTCTTTGCCCGGCACGAGAGTTGTGTAGTGTCATATCCATTATTGTTTTTACGTTATTACCATTCCATATCTTCGGCAGGGTCATACGCCACAATACTGAGAGCCTCCTCGGCAAGGCGTAAGGCTTGCGCTTCGGTGTACACCTCTTCGCCTTCGTTGTACCCCAGTCCCGGGGCTGTGTCATTGCTTCGGAAGAGTCCCGGTACACTGAGCCATACCGTGAGAGCTACGGCAGCTGCCGAGCCGAGAGGGATCCACCACTTGATCGCTAAGCGACGCTTTACCGATGGGGTCACGGGGCGACTCTCATCGTCTACCGCTCCTTTGTGCGAAGCTCTGGCAGCCGCTGCACCATCAAGCATCAGGAGCAGTGCTCGCTCCTCCTGTGTCAGGGAGCCTTGTCCGCTTGCTTGTCTGAGGATGTCGAGCAGGCTCTCCTCCTCCGTCCTTGAAGTCGTCCCGTCCCAATACTTTTCGGCAAGCCTTTTGTAGTCATTATCGCGTATCATATCCGTCATCATCTTGTCCATTTATATATACTCTATCTCACGAGGGGTGCAAGGTAGTCGCGCAGCTTCCGGCGCGCTCTGCTCAGATGGTTGTACACCGCATCGGTACGGAGCCCGAGCAGCTCGGCAATCTCTTCCGATGAGTATCCCTGCATATCGTGCAGCTCGTACACGCTTCTGCCCAGGGGAGGTAGCGATGCTATGGCACGTCGGAGCAGCTCACCCAGTTCGTAGTGCCCCACAGTGTCTATGCTCTCTTCGTTTGGCGTAGTATCCTCATCGAGAGAGAGGGCACGGCTACGGCGCAGGTCATCGATGATAAGATTGCGTAGTAGCGTGTGACAGTAGGCAGGTATAGACTCTACCTCGTCCAGTTTCGCACGATTTTGCCAAAGCTTCAGCAAGAGCTCGCTGACCGAATCCTCAGCGCGAGCCTCATCGCCCTCATACATCGCAAGAGCTTTACGTTGCAGAGCGGGTCGGAGCACCGCTACTTCTGTGACAAATCTATTCTGTTCCATCGTTTCTATCTTAAAGACGAAGATGTATAGCCTTTTCTATCATCATCCCCGATTATTTTTTTCAATCCCCTCTGAAGGATACTTCCGGTAATGGGTCCCGAAGTCCTCTCTGTCTCAGCCCCTCAGCCCCGATACTGCGGCGCGACTCCTCGGTCTGCCTGACCTGCGAACTGCTATGGTGCAGCAGGATGAAAGGTCGTAAAGGTGCCGTAACAAACCTCCTCTCTCCCGCATCTGAAGTTGTGTCCCGCTCCTGAAAACTAATAACCGGGAGCTGAAAAGTAATCTTCAGGGGCGGGAAACTGATTTTCAAGGACTGAAAATCACTCCACATCCCGTCCTCCGCAAGTTTGTACCCGCACATTCTCCTCCCCCTGGCGTATACTCCGCACAAAAAGGGCAGAGACCGTGCCATAAACTTAGTTATGATACAGCCTCTGCCTTTAGGTCATCGCGACGATGTGTATGTACGCGCGGAGAGCCGAAGACGGGACTCGAACCCGTGACCTACGCATTACGAATGCGTTGCTCTACCAGCTGAGCTACTTCGGCAACCTTAATTTCGGCACAAATGTAAGGATTATTGTTTACTTCTCATCCATAAGACGGCTGAAAAAAGCATCGAGCTCACTATCCACACCTCTCATCAGAGGCATATCGAGACCTATCCATTCGTCGTCGATGAGTAGGAGCTCGTCGTAGCTGTCATTGGCATCGTTGGCATAGAGCACCGACACGGGGAGCTGGAAGAGCTGGCGATCGAAGTACCCCTTGTTCTGCATGACGAGGAGCGAAGCACGTATGATACTGAGGGCGTTGCTCTTGGTCTCCTCGGTCTTATCCTCATCGCGGACGATCCAGTTGTAGATCGACTTGCGCACGGAGCAGTTCTCCTCCTCATCGCATATGACAAGGTCTCCCTGAGGTAGGTCAAGGTGCACGTATATGTCACTTATTGAGATGAGATCAGATGCCTCTATCTTCTTGTAAAACTCGTCGAAGAGCTCTTCGACGAGCACTCTTTCCTTGGTGTTCTTATCCATAGTCTATTCTTTTGTTACTGCTTGAGTGCCGCCATACGAGCACGTATGCTATCGAGCTTTTCGAGAGCATCCGACTCCTTCTTGCGCTCAAGTGCCACGACTTGTTCGGGAGCTTTGGAGACAAAGGCCTCATTCGAGAGCTTCCCTCGTACACTTGCGAGGAACTTCTCATAGTACTTCTCTTCCTCGGACAGCTTCGCGAGCTCTTCCTCTATATTGACGAAGCCGGTGAATGGCACGCAGAACGTGTGTGTCCCTACCATAAACGTAGCGACATCGCTGCCTTCGAGGGCTCCCTCCTTTACTTCGCTGATGTTGGCGAGCTTGGCTATCACCGATACGCCGGCAGGACATATTGCTCCCTCCGGAGCATAGAGCTCGAGGGCTTCACGGGGAGATACATTGCGCGAAGCACGCAGGTTGCGTACTGCCGATACCACTTCACGAGCAAGTTCCATACCTTCGAGCGTATGCTTGTCGCCTCTGCTGCCGGAGATGATCTGTTGGACCATCAGACTCTCCCCATCCTTGCGAGGTTCGAGAGCCTGCCAAAGCTCCTCGGTAATGAATGGCATGAAGGGATGAAGCAGGCGAAGGAGATGATCGAAGTAGTCGTTTGTCTTCGCGAGAGTGGTCGCGTCTATGGGTTTGCCGTACTCCGGCTTGATCAGCTCGAGATAAGTGCCTGAGAAGTCATCCTTGACGAGCTTGTACAGTAGGAGCATTGCATCGCTGATACGGTACTTCTCGAAGAGGTCTTCTAGCTCAAGGACACTCTCTTTAAGCAGCTCTCCAAACCACTGTATCGCAACCCCCGCAGCCATGGGCTGGGGTAGATGTGCATCGACATCCCATCCCTGGATGAGACGGAAGGAGTTCCAGATCTTATTGTTGAAGTTGCGCCCCTGCTCGCATAGGGTTTCGTCGAAGAGGATATCGTTACCCGCTGATGCCGACGACATAAGTCCCATGCGTACTCCATCGGCACCGTAGTCGTCGATGAGCTTGAGGGGGTCGGGGCTGTTGCCGAGAGACTTCGACATCTTGCGCCCTTTGGCATCACGCACGATGCCGGTAAAGTAGACGTTCCTGAACGGCATCTCGCCCTCATACTCATAGCCCGCCATGATCATACGTGCGACCCAGAAGAAGATGATGTCGGGTCCCGTCACGAGATCATTGGTAGGGTAGTAGTACTTCATCTCGGCATTGCCGGGGTTGTTTATGCCATCGAAGAGCGACAGAGGCCATAACCATGACGAAAACCATGTATCAAGACAATCCTCATCTCTACGCAGATCGTCAAGAGAGAGTGCATCGTTGCCGGTCTTGCTTCTCGCTTTTTCCAGAGCTTCTTCGTCACTTGCCGCCACGACATAACCGCCTTCGGGGAGGAAATATGCCGGGATACGGTGTCCCCACCATAGCTGTCGAGAGATACACCAATCCTTGATGTTCTCCATCCAGTGCCGATAAGTGTTTTTATACTTCGGGGGATAGAACTTCAACCTATCCTCCATCACGGGCGGAAGGGATAGATTTGCGAGGTGCTCCATCCGGAGGAACCACTGCATAGATAGCTTAGGTTCGATGACCACATTGGTTCGTTCCGAGTAACCTACCTTATTCGTGTATGGCTCTGTCCTGTCCAGCAGTCCGGCTGACTCGAGGTCTCGCTCTATCTGTTTGCGTACCTCGAAGCGATCCATCCCTATATAGAGCTCTGCCGCAGGGCTAAGCGTCCCGTTGTCATTGAATATGTCGATGCTCGGGAGGTTATATTTCTCCCCAAGCATATAGTCATTTACATCATGAGCAGGGGTCACCTTGAGGCACCCTGTCCCAAACTCTATGTCCACGTACTCGTCCTCGATGACAGGGATAGAGCGTCCGACGAGGGGGACGATGACACGTTTCCCCTTGAGCCACGCATTCTTCGGGTCGTTGGGATTGATACACATGGCAGTGTCTCCCATGATTGTCTCCGGTCGGGTCGTAGCGACTACGGCATAACGTCCCTGAGCATCGCCCTCAACCATATATCTTAGGTAGAAGAGTTTCCCGTGTTCCTCCTTATAGACTACCTCTTCGTCGGAGAGTGCGGTGAGGGCTTGAGGGTCCCAGTTCACCATACGCACGCCACGATATATAAGGCCTTTCTCATAGAGATCCACGAAGACACGGATCACACTCTCGCTCCTCACATCATCCATAGTGAATGCTGTGCGGTCCCAATCCGCAGAAGCCCCCAGGCGGCGCAGCTGGCTGAGGATGATCCCCCCGTGCTCTTCTGTCCAAGCCCAGGCATGTTTGAGGAACTCCTCACGGGTCAGATCGCTCTTCTTCGTACCCTGAGCGGCAAGGCGTTGGACCACTTTGGCTTCGGTAGCTATCGAAGCATGGTCTGTACCCGGTATCCAGCAAGCGTTCTTACCGGTCATTCGGGCACGGCGTATGAGTATATCCTGGATGGTATTATTGAGCATGTGTCCCATGTGTAGCACGCCGGTGACATTGGGAGGCGGCATGACGATGGTATAAGGCTCACGCTCATCGGGACGAGACGCAAAGAGCTTGTGACTCATCCAGTACTTGTACCACTTATCTTCTACTTCGGCAGGATTATACTTCGCACTTAATTCTGTTGCCATAGGGTATTTGAATGTATGTTATGTTAGCGAAACTCGAAACTGATGGTGCAAAGCACCCGCATTCATCATACAAAGTTACACTTTTCTATCCACTTAAACACCTATTTACTTCACGGACAAAGCAGATCGACGCACGGGACCGATCCTCCGATCATCCCTCTGTCGGTGGTGGTGGATTTCAGAAATCAAAGAAGACGGTGGTGGAAGGGGAGGTGGCAGGGTGCGGATAGAAACTTCTGAGGAACGTGATGTGAACTTATTTACGGGGGCTGAAAAGTGGTTTTCAGCCCTTGGTTTTTAGCTTCCCACCGCTGAAAAGTACTTTTCCGTCCCTGAAGATGATTGTTGGATAGGGAAGAGGAAAGTTTTTGTGCGGTAAGTGGCGTCTTGGGTAGCGAGAGGATCGTGTTTCCGTCTGCGGACTACCTATGCTTATGGTAGGGAGATTCTGATACTTTCTGTCGAAAGGTGGTGTCTCCGTAGGGTAATTGTGTTTGCAATCATCCTTGAAGTGCTGGGTTCGGGAGCTGTCTCCGAAATAAAATAGACCTATAAAACCGAGAGGTTTCATAGGTCTGTTGGTTGCTGCGGTGCGCTTCTTGTGGTTGGTGGCTGATATTGACGATCACCGTCTACGGTGAAGTGTCATACCAGGCTACCGTGCGTACCGGTTGAGGAGCTCGTGCAGTGCGGCCTCGTCTCCCTTAGGTGCTATGACGAGGATATCGTCCATATCGACCACGATATAGTTGTCGAGCCCGGAGACAATCACTTGCTTGTGTGGATTGTGCGTACGGATGAGAGTACCGGGTGAGTGCTCGAGCGTGTGGGTCATCGGGATGAGTTCGGGGTGCGCCGCGATGTGGCGGTAGAGAGATTCCCATGTGCCGATGTCGTCCCACCCGAAGTCCCCGGTTATGATGTGTACATTGTCTGCCTTTTCCATCACTCCGTAGTCGATAGAGATCGAGGGGGAGGAGAGGAAGGCTTGCGCTACGTCGTACTTTTC
>JBHBLB010000005.1:0-5841 GCA_041791495.1 Porphyromonas sp. | reverse complement strand
ATCCATATACCGAAGAGTCTGCCAAGGATGTGCAGTTGCAGTGGCTCATTCGTCCGATCAATGACAGCATGTTTGAGAAATATTCGGCTCCTCTTTTGATGAATGCGAACTTAAAGACTACGAAGTTTTTGTTTGACAATAGGATACAGCTGGCACTTTTTGTCAATAAGCTCTTTGATTATAGTCCGGACTTTGTGAGCAAAGGGCTTACCGTGAGGAGGTATCAGTCTCCATATTTCGGTATGGAGATCAACTTGAAGTTTTAGGATCTTATGAGAGTCGTACTGTACATATTGGGTTTGTTGCTTCTCATTACTGCTTTGTTGTGCACGGCTTGTGCGCGCCCTCGGCTCCCCGATGTCGTGAGCAACGTGGAGATGATCCTTACTTTGCCGACAGAGGTAGGCGAAGGTCGTATCAATGTAGATATTGTCTTGACCAACAAGAATAGTCGTGAAGTCATCAAAATCAGTAGTGTGGAGACGATGAGAGCCCGACATACGATCCTCAGAGGGCTATATCTTGTGCAGGTCGATGGCGTCTTTTTACCCTCAGGTGCCGGCCCTGTTCGTGTGAGAGGGTATGTCGAGAGTGTACAGTTTACCGAAGCCGAAGGGCAACTAACCATTCCTCTGACCTTGTTGCGATGAAGAAGCGGATTGTATTTATACTCATTTTGCTGACCATTACGGTATCCGACGCTGTGGCTCAAGGGGGGAGTGGGGTGCATCATGCGTTGTCCGAGCGACGAAGTGTATATGGAGCAGGCTTTGCCAAGGATAGAGAAGAACCCTCATTGCGCCATATGCAGTATGAGACATCGTTCACGCAGCTCAGTCTGTCGTATGAAGATCATCGGAAAGACGGGTACGGACTCTTCCAGGAAGGGTTGGGACACCGCCGGGGCTCCCTATCGACACAGACCTATCTGCGAGATACGTACGGTATGACCCTGTGGGGCAAAGCAGGATACAGTAGAGGAGTGGAGAAGAGTATCAAGTGGGGCAGCTCATTGGACCTTGATCGTCTCTATCCATACTACGTTGCGGACAGTGTCGGGGGTGACATGACGATGGAGTGCTACTCCTTCTCCGGAGGATTGAATGCGCCACTTCCGATAGGCAATATCGCTGCGGAGGCAAGCTATATGGCATCGCATGGCGTGCGAACTGTCGATCCGAGACCACGTGGGATCGTTTCGGACTTTGAGGTCAAGGCGGGTTACAGCCTGAAGGTATCGCCTCAATATATCCTTGGGTGCGATTTTAGCTTCGATACCTATAAGCAGGCGATGAATGTCGTGCACTACAACGAAACCAGCCAAGCGGCTCAATGGCTTATGACCGGTGTGGGAAATACATTCAATCGTACCTCTCTCGGTAAGGGGACGATGTACTATATCGGGCACAAGGTCGGAGGGGGAGTGTCGCTGGTGCCGTACGGCCAAGCCGGATTGTATGCTGCGTTCGGGTACGGGTACTCGTTTCTGGAGCGAGTGTTTGCGGAGCTGAATGCTGCACCTGTCAATAACTATCGTGAGCAGACCGTACAAGGCCATCTGGGCTATCTGCACTCGGGCGGCAGGCATGACTATGGTATCAGGAGCGATGTCATGTACAGACTGCGCATAGGGTCGGATAAGATCCTTGGCGATGCCGCTTCGGGCGAGTACGAAGTCATTACCACCCTTCCCCTCTTTGTGGGAGAGGTTACATCCGTTGGGGTTGCCGCTTTCATGGGAAGTAAGTCAGTCGCCCTATTCTCTTGGCTCATCTCATCCTCTGTACGGTACGATCGTACGGTGTTGCGCTCTATCTACCCCGAGCGAGCTATGATATACAACTACCTCTCCCCGGCACTCGACATCAAACTAAGTCGAGTCCGAGGGGCTCACGAACTGACCCTTACGGCATCGGGTATGTACAGACGAGTGCTCTCTTCCGAGCAGACCATGCTCCGTGCCCTGCTTTCCCCGACGATGTTGGCGTACCTCGATCACAACCACGCCTATCTGTCGGGTGATGTGTGGGGTCTTGCGATAGAGCCCGGCTACGGATACAACGTCGCTCATCGGTATATGGTCGGACTCTCATGCAGATATGGATACACATACACTGCTCATGCTGTCGAAAGAGGGCATAAGCAACTCACAATTACAATTACGTTAAACTATTAGAACAGTTAAATCACTAAACTAAATGACCCAAATCATGAAACAAACAAAGATGTATGCAACAGCGCTTACTATGCTGTTATTGCTTGTCACTTTCCCGTCATGCGACAAGAGTGATACCCCTGCGCTGAAGAAACAGTCCGTAGAGATAAAGCTTAATACCCCATTGGGCATCGATGGTGGAGAGTACTCCGACAAGACCCTTTCGGTCAAGTCGCTTGCCGATGCTACTACAACCGACTTTGCCGATAAGGATATTGTAAACAATGCGGTTACAGTGGAGTTGTATCCCGGTAAGTATGAAGTGACATTCGCTGCCAAGATGGCGTATGTAGATGCCCAGGGTGTACGTAAGCAAGCTTCTATTCGAGCTACGCAAGAGCTGGTCGTGGCGACCTCCACTACCCCCATCGTCTTTGAGGTGAAGCCCAACTATACCCCATCGACTTCTGGGTTTGTGATCGAAGAGGTCTTCTTCACTTCGACATTGACTCCGGAAGGGAAGAGCTACTTCGGTAGCAAAGACCAGTACATCAAGGTATACAACAACTCCGAAGATGTGCTCTATGCCGATGGCTTGACGCTTTTGGTATCCGCGTTTTTGACGGTTCAGAAGAGAGAGTATAGGCCGGACATCATGAACGAAGCCATGGCGGTAGACGCTATATACGTCATCCCCGGCGACGGAGACGACCATCCCATCCAACCGGGACAGACCATCCTCATCGCCAATGACGCAATAGACCACACTACGGTCAATGCAAACTCCGTAGACCTTTCCAAGGCGGACTACGAATGGTTCGATGAGTCTACCAACCCGAAGGTAGTGGACAACGATAACCCTGCCGTTCCCAATCTGATTAGATATTACAGCGACTCGAAGACCATCTACTCCATCCACAATAGAGGTTTCAGAAGTATTGCCATCGCACGTATGCCTGTCACTGCACAAGAGTACTTGGCGCAGTATAAATATGACTACGAGTACACGTTCGTTCACGGAGACTTTACCAAAGTGATGACGCAGAGTGCATACAAGATACCCAATACCTGGCTCCTCGATGTCGTCAATATAAGTACTAAGACCGACTTCCAGTGGATTCTGGTACCTGCTTCGATAGATAGCGGATTTACCTATTGCCTTGAGAAGGACGGCGATAAGGCGCACGGATACTCCGTCATCCGTAAGACTGAGTCTACCGTAGGCTCTCGTAAGGTGCTGAAAGATACGAACAACTCTACCGAAGACTTCACCCCGAAAGTGAAAGCCTCCCTGCTCAAGTAACGTCGGCGAAGACACAGACTTCGCTTACCCTTAGGCGAAGTTGTATATAAAAACGAAGAGAGACCCGGAAGTCGAGTAGACGCTTTCGGGTCTCTCTTCATTTTATATACGGTCGCGTCCGCGGAGACATCACGATGGAAAGATAGAGGCACAGCGAGATAAAACCTCAGCGGATCGGTTGAAAACTTATGGATAAGGGGATGTGAAGTGATGTTCAGTGGCGGAAAAGTAATTTTCAAAGGCTGAAAATTACTTTTCCGCTCCTGAAGATTAGTTTTCAGGAGCGGAAAACAGTTCCGGATGAGGTAAAAGACCGCTCCAGATACGGTACCTCCTCTCTTTCTCTCCCCAACTGACACTCGCAGCTACCCTTTCGATCAGCAGCCGAGCGGGGAGGGTATGATATCTAACTACGTTGTAATAATATATTCGGTGCGATGTCCTCCCGGAGAGAGTGACTATCCTCGATGATGCATAAGCGGTCATCTACGTTACTCCGAGTGAGATAAGTTATGGTGAAGTTCTCTATTCTCTTTTGAGAGAGTTTCGTCTTGAAATCCGTACCTTTGCTCCACATATATATAATAAATGGGAGTAAGTAGAGAGATGGTGCCGGAGTATATATTTGAGACGTCCTGGGAAGTTTGTAATAAAGTAGGAGGGATATACACTGTCCTAAGCACTCGTGCCGCCACGATGGTGGGAGACCTGGGCAACGATAGAGTGCTCTTCGTGGGACCTTGGCTCGATACTGAGCAGATGGACTTCGAGGAGTGCCGGGAGTTGTCTGCGGAATGGAGAGAGGCTTTGAGTAGAGAGGCAGGGCTTCCCGTGCGTATCGGCTACTGGCGCGTGCCGGGAAGACCGAGATGCGTACTCGTAGACTATCGTCCACTGTACGAAATCAAGGGAACTCTCTATTTCGAAATGTGGGAAAGGTATGGTATACGTAGTGAGGTCGGCTATGGAGACTATGATGAGTCTTGTATATTCAGTATTGCAGCGGCAAAGGTGATGATTGCTTACCATTCCCTGCTCAGTGGGCAGACTGTCGCGATCTTCAACGAATGGACTACGGGTATGGGACTCCTCTATTGTAAGATGTATGCACCGGAGATACGTACCGTCTTCATTACCCATGCGACAACCGTAGGGCGATCTATCGCAGGGAATGGCAAACCCTTGTATGACCGGATGAATAACTATCACGGTGATGAGATGGCTCGTGAACTAAATGTGGAGGGTAAGCACGTGCTCGAAAAGAGGGCTGCATGGGAAGCCGATGCCTTCGGTACGGTAAGCGATGTGACAGATGTGGAGTGTCGCCAACTGCTCGAACGCCCCGCAGACCTGATCGTGCCGAATGGTTTTGAGCCGGGCTTCGTGCCCGATACGGATCGCTTTGCGCTACTTCGGAAGCGTGGGCGCGGAAAGATTCTCGACCTTGTACATGTCCTTTATGGCAGTACGGTGGGTAGTGATGCTCTGATCATTGCTACTTCAGGTCGAAACGAATACCGAAACAAAGGGTTAGATGTCTATATTGATGCTTTGGCGAATAGAGCCAGAAAGTCTTCGGGTGGTAGAGAGGTAGTGGCCCTTATCCTGGTTCCCGGGTGGACAGCCGGGGTACGCCCCGAGCTTATACATGGCCTGAAGGTCGGCGGGGCGTATGATCTCCAGGCTCGTGATTCCTTTGTCACCCATAGACTGAACGAACCCTGCCATAATCCTATATATAATCATCTGAATAGTTTCCGATCATTGTGGCGAGATACCGGCGTCTTCCCGCTTTATATACCGTCGTATTTAGATGGGGCGGATGGCGTGATCGGGGCTTCATATTATGAGCTTCTTCCTGCCATTGACCTTACTTTGTTCCCCTCTTACTATGAACCATGGGGCTATACCCCGTTGGAGAGCATCGCTTTTGGGATTCCGACCGTGACAACAGACAAGTCCGGCTTTGGAATGTGGGCATCCGATGAGATAGATACCCGCAACATCGAGAGTGGAGTATGTGTACTGCATCGAAATGATCACAATGCCGATGATCTTGCGATGTACCTCGCAGACGTTATCGATCGGTATGCTGCACTTTCTGATAGGGAGTGCTCGACTGCTTCGTCACGGGCGGTCGCTCTTTCTCATCGCGCCTACTGGGGCAACTTCTATGTTTACTACCGTATGCTTTTCGACAAAGCTCTCTCGAGGGGATAAGTCTCGATTAGGCAAATAATAGCTCTTGACAGTAACAGCTATATAATTGAGAGCACCGAGACATCCGGTATCATGAATGAGGAAAGCCTAAATCTAATACAACCGTGTTGCTTTTTATAAAAAGAAGACCCCTGAGTGTGAGGATATGAATAATTTATCTGTT
>JBHBLB010000004.1:0-22412 GCA_041791495.1 Porphyromonas sp. | reverse complement strand
TAGGAAAGCGATTTTTTTTATTCATAATCATTTCTAACCTTTGTACTGAGATTGATTTCAGAGCTGTCCGAATCAGATGCTGATCAATTCATCTACTTTAAGTATAAATAATGGTACATACAAATATTCAACTCGATACCGCTTGGGGGGCATTCCTCACAGATATCAGCACGCGATTGGCTTCTCCACATGACTTCAATATGTGGTTCAAGCCTATCGTCCCTGTAAGTCTTGTGGAGAATGTACTCACTATCCGTGTACCGTCTGCGTACTATTATGAACACTTAGAGAAAGACTACCTGGATGTCCTCAAACAAAGCTTCACAAAGGTCTTTGGTCATAATATAGGACTTCAGTACCAAGTCTTGACCGATTCCACAAATGGCTACTACACAAATACGCACTCGCAGAAAGATGCTACGCCTTACAATCCTGTAATTCGCCAAGAAAAGAAGACGGGAAAGCAGGGATTCAGAAGCAATCTTAACGAACGTATGAGGCTTGAAAACTTTTATCACAGTGTCTGCAACCGAATGGTGTACACAGCAGCTGTGAGTATCATCGATAAGCCTGGCAATAATGCATTTAATCCCTTGTTCATACACGGAGCTTCTGGTGTGGGAAAAACTCATATACTTCACGCTATCGGAAACGAGATTGTGAGTAGAAACCCGGAAGCAAGAGCGGTATATGTCCCGGCTCAGATATTCAAAATGCAGTACGTCGAAGCAGTAATGCGCCGAAAGAAACCGGAAGAGTTCGTGCACTTCTATCAAAATGTGGACCTACTTCTGATAGACGATATACAAGAGCTACACGACGCTGTAAGTACACAAAATGCATTTTTCCAAATCTTCAATAACTTGAAGATGCTTGGAAAGCAGATTGTAATCACTTCGGATCGCCCTCCGGTAGAACTCAAGGGGCTGGAAGAACGTCTCTACACTCGTATGAAATGGGGGCTGACAGCCGAACTCGAGCGTCCAGATGCTTGCCTTCGTAAACAGATACTTGAGGCAAAGATGTATGAGTGTGACGTAACGTTGCCGGAAGATGTGTTCAAATTCATTGTCAAGCATGCCGAGAATAATGTCCGTGATATCGAGGGAACTCTGACGTCACTAATGGCTCACTCTGTATTCAGTAAGCTACCGATAGATATAAATCTCGCCAGAAAGGTGATGTCGCAGACGGTCGGGATAGAGGAACGAAGCATAACGGTCGCAGATATATTAGGTACTGTAAGTGCATACTTTAACGTTGCAGTAGATGAGATAAAAGGACGAAGCCGTAAGAGGGATATAGTATTTGCTCGCCAAGTTGTTATGTATGTTGCCAAAGAACATACGGAAGTATCTTTATCGGCAATCGGAAGTGAAGTGGGAGGAAGAGATCACTCTACTGTTATTTATGCCGCTCGAGCAGTAAAAGATATCATCGACTCTACTCAGTCTGCCAAAAAGCAAGTAGACGAAATCTGTGAGTTGCTAAACTTGTGACCATACACCTTCATTGACACAAGGTAAAAAGAGGAAAAGGGTATCTATTTATATTATCCCACTTCATATATATGAGGTGGGATTTCTTTTTGTGAAATAAATCGGGAAATTCTAACGGTTAAGGGATAGATATAGGGATAAAAAGTGATTCAAATACGGAAATTATTCCCTGAAAATAGGTATATTTGCCAGTGCATGCTATGCAGAAATAGCAATAAACAAGTAATAATTTGTTTGAAATAATGTATGGATTGCAAGGAAGGAATCGTTGAGTCCATCGACAAGAGCAGTATCACCATACGTATCTCTCGTATCTCTGCTTGTAGTGGGTGCCATGCCAAAGGGGTGTGTCACTCGTCTGATGCTCGCGAACAACTGCTTACGGTGACCAAGTATCCCGCAGATATATGTGTGGGAGAGAGGGTGCGTATTCTATTACCTGAGCAAAAGGGACTGACGGCAGTACTATATGCTTTTGTAATACCTCTAATATTACTTGTAATTTGTGCAACTGTGCTTGCTAATTTAGGGTGGAGTGAAGCTCATGTCTTCAGAGCAGTCATACTCCTTATCATATGTTATTATCTCCTTCTTGCGTTGTTTCGTAAGCGATTTGGCAAGATGTTTGAATTGAAAGTCGAACGAATATAAACAGATATACTACACTATGTTATTCACAATTTTGTTTCTTTCGGGTGTAGGTGCGATAGGTGCGCTCCTGCTCTTCACTGTGGCAAAAAAGTTTCATGTGGAAGAAGATCCCCGCATAGGTCAAGTCCAAGATGCCCTTCCGGGAGCTAACTGTGGCGGGTGCGGATATCCTGGCTGTTCAGGCTTTGCTTCTGCATGTGTTGGTTCTGACTCATTAGATGGACTTTTCTGTCCGGTGGGAGGTAATGAGACAATGTCTCGTGTCGCAGCTATATTAGGTCGCAGTACTTCTGCTGCTGATCCATTGATTGCGGTTGTTCGATGTAATGGGACATGTGAGGATCGTCCGCGACTGAATAGCTATGACGGAGCGATGTCGTGTAAGATTGCCACCTCATTGTATGGTGGAGAGACAGGATGTTCATACGGTTGCCATGGGTTAGGGGATTGTGTGAGAGCATGTAACTTCGATGCAATTTCAATCAATCCTGATACAAAGCTCCCTGAAGTTGATGAGGATAAATGTACAGCTTGCGGTGCATGTGTCAAGGCTTGTCCAAAGTTTATCATTGAACTTCGTAAAAAAGGACCGAAAGGTCGTCGCATTTTTGTCTCGTGTGTAAATAAAGATAAAGGCGGGATCGCTAAGAAAGCGTGTAACAATGCCTGCATCGGTTGTTCGCTATGCTTCAAAGAATGTAAGTTTGAAGCCATTACAATAGCCAATAACCTCTCCTATATTGACCATACTAAGTGTCGCTTGTGCCGTAAATGTGTTGCCGTCTGTCCGACAAATGCAATACATGAATTGGGATTCCCTCCTCGCAAAGAAAAGACAGAGGATACTGAACAGTCACCCATATCTGTACGAAATGGTGAAGCACCACAAAGTAACGCGTAACAAACCATATCAGGATAGTAGAGAAAGAATATTATAAAGTCAAAGACATTATATTAGTTCGCTATGTTGAAGACATTTAGAATAGGAGGAATCCATCCCCCTGAAAATAAACTCTCGGCAGCCAATGCTATCGAGATACTACCCCTACCAAAGCAAGTAACCATACTTGCGGGGCAACATATAGGTGCCCCAGCTACGATACTCGTTAAGAAAGGTGATGATGTCAAAGTCGGTACTTTGATTGCAAAATCAGAAGGCTTTGTTTCTGCCAATATCCATTCATCCGTATCTGGAAAGGTAATCAAAGTGGATGAGGTGATAGATGCTTCCGGGTATCGTAAGGCTGCAATAGTAATTAGTTCTGATGGAGAGGATCGATGGGAAGACTCTATTGATCGTACGGATACTATTGTAAGAGAATGTGTTATGGTACCTATGGAGATTGTTGAACGTATTGCTAATTGTGGTATTGTTGGATTAGGAGGGGCAACATTCCCAACAAACATAAAACTGCTCCCTCCCAAAGATGCCAAAGCTGAGATATTGATCATAAATGGTGTAGAATGTGAACCATACTTGACTGCTGACCATAGAGTTATGCTTGAGTATGGAGAGCAGGTTCTGATCGGAGTCTCTATCTTGATGAAAGCAGCTCAAGTAAAGAAAGCTGTAATAGGTATCGAGAATAATAAGAAAGATGCTATCGAGCATTTGTTAAAACTTGCACATGACTTCAACGGGATTGAAATTATGCCCCTCAAGGTAAAATATCCTCAAGGAGGTGAGAAGCAGCTTATAGATGCCGTAACCAAGCGTATGGTGAAGAGTGGAGCATTACCGATATCAGTAGGTGTGATCGTTCAAAATGTGGGAACTGCCTTTGCAGTTTATGAAGCAGTCCAAAAGAATAAACCATTGATAGAAAGGGTCGTGACAGTTACCGGGAAAGATGTTAATAAAACCTCTAACTTCATGACACGTATTGGTACTTCGATAAATGAACTTATTGCCGGAGGTGGAGGTTGCCCTGAAACGACTGCGAAGATTATCAATGGTGGGCCGATGATGGGTAAAGCCCTAGTATCCGAAGAGGTCCCAGTGACAAAGGGGACGAGTGGGATCTTGATGCTCAAGGCAGAAGATACCAAACGTAAGCCTATGCGTACTTGTATAAGGTGTGCCAAGTGTGTATCTGCATGTCCAATGGGACTTAACCCTGCATTCTTGATGAGAGATGTTGTCTTCTCGAACTGGGACATTGTAGAAAAAGATCATATAGTTGATTGTATTGAATGTGGTTCATGCAGCTACTCTTGTCCTGCTAATAGACCACTTTTGGATTATATCAGGATGGGTAAACAGACTGTTATGGGGATTGTTCGTGCGAGAAATACGAAGTAGAAAAACAATTATAAATATATGGCTACTAAATTTATAGTATCTCCGTCTCCACATATTCACAGTGGCGACTCCATTGAGAAGAATATGTATGGAGTCTTAATTGCTCTATTACCTGCACTTTTAGTTTCTTTCTACTATTTCGGATTAGGAGCACTTGTTGTTACTCTAGTATCAGTCTTTGGTTGTATAACTGTAGAATATCTGATAGTTAGGTTTCTTTTAAAAAGCGATGAACTGACAATAAAAGATGGTTCAGCAGCACTGACAGGACTTCTATTAGCCTTAAATCTGCCAAGTAACCTTCCAGTATGGATTATACTGATTGGTGCTATCGCTGCTATAGGTATTGGTAAAATGTCTTTCGGTGGACTAGGAAACAATATCTTTAACCCTGCCATATTAGGACGAGTATTGTTGCTTATCTCGTTCCCTGCACAAATGACGAGTTGGCCAAAACCCTTGCAGTGGGCATCATATACTGATGCTGAGACTGGCGCCACTCCACTGGGAACTCTTAAGGCCGTGATAGGGAATGTGCCTGGGGCTTCAATGGAACAAATGCCTAATACGTTAGACCTGCTGATGGGACAAATTGGAGGTTCATTAGGGGAGGTTAGTGCAATTGCATTACTTATCGGATTTGCGTATCTGCTAATCAAACGTATCATAACTTGGCATATCCCTATTTCTATTTTCGTTACCGTAATACTATTTGGTGGAATAATGCATCTTATTGATCCAAATTTATATGCTAATCCTTTTATACACCTTATAAGTGGTGGGATGTTGCTTGGTGCTATATTTATGGCTACTGATTATGTAACATCTCCTATGTCTAAGGGAGGAATGCTACTTTATGGTTTTTTAATTGGAGTTATTACGATGTTAATTCGCCTATTTGGTTCTTACCCTGAGGGAATGTCTTTTGCAATTCTGATAATGAATGCATTTACTCCTATCATTAATTTGTATATGAAACCAAGGCTTTTTGGGATAAAAAAGTAATTTGATATGAAAAAGATTGATTCGACACTCCCTAATATGCTTATATCACTTATTGGGATATGTCTGTTTGCTGCAATAGTTTTATCGTTCGTGAACAGTCAAACTCAAGATGTGATTGCTCTATCAAAAGTGAAAGCTCTTGAAGCTGCCATAGGTATGGTGATTCCTGAGTTTGATAATGAGCCACTAAGCGAATCTATCTCCATCAACATTCAAGGGGATGATTTGACTGTGTATCCAACAAAAAAAGGTGATGCCCTTGTAGGTTTTGCCATTGAGAGTATATCCCACAATGGGTTTAGTGGTGATGTTAGAATACTTGTAGGAATCGATATTGAAGGTAAAATTCTCGATTACTCTGTGCTTGAGATGGCTGAAACACCCGGTCTGGGCGACAAGATGTATACTTGGTTCAAAACAGACAAAGGGCAGCAATCAATTCTTGGGTATAGTACCGAGAATGGAGAATTAAAGGTATCTAAGGATGGAGGTACTGTTGATGCCATCACTGCTGCAACAATATCAAGTCGTGCATTTCTTGATGCTGTCAATAAAGCCCAACAAGCATATAAAGAGCTATTAGTCAAACTTCAATAAGCGTTGTAACTATGAGCAAACTAAAGATAATAACTAATGGTATTATTGCGGAAAATCCGGTTTTGATTCTACTTTTAGGGATGTGCCCTACGCTTGGAACTACCTCTTCTGCGATCAATGGCTTCAGTATGGGATTGGCTACAACCTTTGTGCTATTAGGATCAAATGTTGTTATCTCTTTGATTAAAAATCTTATTCCAGATAAGGTGCGTATCCCTGCCTATATTGTTGTGATTGCGACATTTGTGACAGTAATTCAGATGTGCCTTGAGGCATATCTTCCTTCGTTATATGCTTCGCTAGGGTTATTTATCCCTTTAATTGTTGTTAACTGTATAGTGCTTGGGAGAGCTGAGTCCTTTGCTGCGAAAAATAATATCTTTGATTCGGCTCTTGATGGCATAGGAATGGGATTGGGGTTTACTTTCGCATTGACAATTTTGGGATTGGTGCGTGAATTCCTTGGTACAGGAAAGGCGTTTGGTCTTTCAATTATTGCTGAAGAGTACGGTGCATTGATTTTCATCTTAGCACCAGGAGCATTTATTGTACTTGGTTACCTAATAGGAATTATGAACAAAGTACGAAATGCGTAGGATGCTTTGAGTACATTTTAATCACATTATTTTCATGGAATATCTCATAATATTTATTTCGGCTATTTTCGTCAACAATATCGTGTTTTCTCAGTTCTTGGGAATTTGTCCTTTTCTAGGGGTATCCAAGAAGTTGAGTACAGCCATTGGTATGGGGGCTGCTGTAGCATTTGTGCTTACACTGGCAACTTTGGTTACGTATGCGATCCAAAAGTTCATACTTGAGCCTAATAATTTAGCCTTTATGCAGACTATCTCCTATATCTTAGTTATTGCATCTTTAGTTCAAATGGTAGAGATTATCCTCAAGAAAGTCTCTCCTGCCCTTTACCAGGCATTAGGCGTTTTTCTACCACTTATTACTACGAATTGTTGTATTCTTGGTGTGGCAATCCTTGTGATACAAAAGGATTATAATCTGGTATCTTCTCTTGTTTATGCACTTTCTACTGCTATGGGTTATACTCTTGCATTGGTTACATTTGCAGTCATAAGAGAACAATTGGCGGTGACAAAGGTTCCTAAAGCTCTTTCAGGTACACCGATAGCCCTTATAACTGCTGGTATTCTTGCTATGGCATTTATGGGTTTTGCAGGTCTTGTGTGATTTATACAACTTCATAATAGATGGTAGAGAAGATATTGGTTACTGGAGGAGTTGGGTATATTGGCTCTCACACAGTAGTGGAGTTACAACTTGCTGGATTTGATGTTGTTGTAATCGATAATTTATCCAATTCGAACATCAAAACTCTTGATGGTATAGCAGCAATCACAGGTAAACAACCTGTCTTTTATGAGGTAGATTGTAATGATAAAGCTGCTGTTTCACAAGTTATTTCAGAACACCCGACAATAAAGGGAGTCATTCACTTTGCTGCCAGTAAGGCTGTCGGAGAGTCTGTTCACAAACCATTGTTGTACTATCGCAACAATATTTTTTCACTTATAAATATACTTGAACTGATGGGAGAGCACGGGGGACGTATCAAAGGGCTCGTATTCTCCTCCTCGTGTACGGTATATGGACAACCCGAAGAATTACCAGTAACAGAGGATTCCCCTATTTTACCAGCCATTTCTCCATATGGTAATACAAAACAGATTGATGAAGAAATAATCCGAGATACCATATATGCAGGTGTTCCATTCAAAGCAACGTTATTGAGATACTTTAATCCTATTGGAGCACACCCGTCCACCCTTATAGGTGAGTTGCCTATAGGAATTCCTCAAAACCTTGTTCCATACTTAACACAAACTGCCGCTGGTATCCGAAAGGAACTAAACGTTTTTGGCAATGATTACAATACTCCTGACGGTTCATGTGTTCGTGATTATATAGATGTTGTAGACTTAGCAAAAGCTCATGTGAAGGCTATTGAAAGGATGATGGTTAATGAGGTAGTGTCTTCATTTGAGGTATTCAATATCGGAACTGGTAGAGGCGTTAGCGTTTTTGACCTGATAAATACTTTTCAGTCTACTACAGGTGTTAAGGTGCCATATATCATTGTTGGTAGACGGGAGGGCGACATAGAGCAAGTATGGGCATGCCCCAAGCGAGCTAATGATATTTTGGGGTGGAGAGCTGAAGTCTCTCTTGCTGAGTCATTGAATAATGCCTGGAAGTGGCAGCAATCACTTAATCAATAACCACATCTTTCACTTTAAAGATTTATTTATAAATGTGCCTTGATGTCATTATTATGAGTACATTTGTAGTCTGTTATTAAGAGATTGTACAACAACCATCAAAATAATTTATGGGTATACTACAAGATAAATTGTCAAGGTACGATGCACCTCAACAGTTTATGAAGAAAGGAATATATCCTTACTTCAGAGAGATAAAAGGTAAACAAGGCACCGAAGTTGAAATGGATGGCCATCGTGTTTTGATGTTCGGTTCTAATGCATATACAGGACTAACAGGTGATGATCGGGTAATTGATGCTGGCATTGAAGCTATGCGCAAGTATGGGACTGGGTGTGCAGGCTCACGCTTTCTTAATGGAACACTTGATCTTCATGTGCAGCTCGAAAAGGAGCTTGCAGCATTTATTGGCAAATCTGAAGCATTATGCTTTCCTACTGGGTTTACTGTTAATTCGGGGGTTATTTCATGTCTTACCGATCGAAATGATTATATAATTTGTGATGATAGAGACCATGCCTCTATTGTGGATGGTCGTCGATTATCATTTTCTCATCAACTTAAGTATAAACATAACGATATGGACGATCTTGAGCGACAGCTCAAGAGATGTCCACCAGATGTTGTTAAGCTCATTGTTGTTGATGGTGTGTTCTCAATGGAGGGAGACCTTGCTAACCTTCCTGAGATTGTACGATTGAAGCACAAATACGATGCATCAATACTTGTAGATGAAGCTCATGGGTTAGGCGTCTTTGGAAAACAGGGGAGAGGAGTCTGTGATCACTTTGGACTTACTGATGAGGTCGATTTAATTATGGGGACTTTTAGTAAGTCATTGGCCTCTATTGGTGGATTTATTGCCGCAGACTCAACAATAATAAACTGGCTTCGACACAATGCACGAACATATATATTCAGTGCATCCATAACTCCAGCTGCAACAGCAACAGCTCTCAAAGCACTACGTTTAATCCAGGAGGAACCAGAGCGCATTGATAAGCTCTGGGAAATTACGAATTATGCATTAGAAAAGTTTCGTGATGCAGGTTTTGAAATTGGAGCTACAGAATCTCCTATCATCCCTTTGTATGTAAGGGATACCGATAAGACATTTCTGGTGACGAAAATGGCTTTTGATGAAGGTGTATTCATTAACCCTGTTATTCCTCCAGCTTGTGCCCCACATGACACGCTGGTTCGCGTGGCTCTTATGGCAACTCATACTAAAGAGCAAGTAGATGAAGCCGTGCGGCGATTAAGTAAGTGTTTCAAGAATCTAGGGATTATATTATAGTTAAATCGGTAGATTATCAGTAGTGATGTAATAAAATGAAACTCCCAATAGGTTAAAATCCTATTGGGAGTTTTTATGTGAGCCAGAGTAAGATCACTTAAGTTTATCAAAGTCATATTTGCGGATGAAGTCAGATGCGTCACTGATGAGTTTATACATTACAACATCTTCTTCAACCATCGGGACAACTTTGCGGAAGTCACTGTAAAGTTGAGTAAGTGGAACTGAGGTTTGTGCCTCTTTTCCTCTTAAGTCAAACGCCTGTGCGGCGTTCATCAACTCAATGCCAAAGATTGTTTCCAAATTCTCAATGAGTGGGAGTAGTTTTGTGGCGGCATTTGCTCCCATAGAGACATGATCTTCCTGACCGTTGCTGCTAACTATACTATCGGATGCTGCAGAGAAGCAGTACATTTTATTACGACTTACTAGTGCTGCAGCAGCATACTGTGGTATCATATATCCAGAATTGAGACCAGGTAGCGCTACTAGAAATTCGGGAAGTCCCCTTAGACCAAGTATCAGTTGGGCTGTGCGTCGTTCAGAAATATTACCCAACTCAGCCAGAGCAATAGCAAGAAAGTCATATGCCAATGCAAGGGGTTGTCCATGGAAGTTTCCTCCGCTTACGATAAGATCATCATCTGGGAAAATCGTAGGATTATCCGTTACGGAATTGATCTCCCTTGTGACAACAGTAGAGACATACTCAATTGTGTCATAACTTGCACCATGTACTTGTGGGATACAACGAAAAGAGTAGGGGTCTTGTACTTGTTGTTTAGCTCTATCTTGCAACGGGCTTCCTGCGAGTAGTTTTCGCATCTGTTGTGCTACCACTTGTTGCCCCTTGTGCGGGCGCACAATATGTAATCCTTCAGTAAATGGTGCAACCAATCCGTCAAATGCCTCCAATGATAGTGCTCCAATACAATTTGCCATCCGGAAGATACGGTGAGCTTTTAACAGAGCATATACTCCATGTGAGGACATAAATTGTGTGCCGTTGAGAAGAGCGAGACCTTCCTTACTTTTCATTGTTATGGGTTTAATCCCCAGTTGAGAAAAGATTTCAGATGAGGCTCTCTTTTTTCCTTTATAATACACTTCTCCCTCTCCGATAAGGGGCAAGAAGAGGTTTGCCAAAGGGGCAAGATCTCCGGAAGCTCCCAAAGATCCTTTATCATATACTACAGGTGTGATGCCGTGGTTGAGCATCTCTATGATGCATTCCACTGTCTCTACTTGTACACCGCTATAACCGAGCGAAAGAGCATGAGCTTTCAGTAGTAGCATTAGTCTGACAATCTCCGGTTTGACCTCATCGCCACAGCTACAAGCATGACTTTTTACTAGGTTTTCTTGGAGAGTGGTGAGATTTTCGGCAGAGATGGAACGGTTACATAAAGATCCAAAACCAGTAGTTATACCATAAAGTGGGTGCTCAGACCTTTTCACTTTATCATCAAGGTATACTCTACACTTTTGAATTCTCTTACGGCCCTCATCAGATAGTACGACTTTGATGTTTTTTGATGAAATGAACACCTCGAGGTTGTCGAGTGTCAGATTCTTATTCCCAATCAGAAAAGTTTTTGCCATAGTATATTAGAGTGCTGAATAAGTTTTTGTCAGGACTCTTTTTTCCATCATTTGTACCTCTTCTTCCATCTTCTTGATATCGGCTTCAAGATTAGCTACAAAATCCTTATCGCTGATCGATCCGAGGTTAATACGTACGTTCAAAAGAGCTCCAAGCACAGCTGTGCGTGCACACATCATAGCAACGCAGCCATCTGTGATTGCATTTTGATTACCTCTCTCTACCACAGCTTCAATATGCGGAATAAGTGAGAAACTCTTACGTGCAACTTCCATTGGGACAAGAGCCGCATGTTTAGTCGCTTCTTGAATTGCTTCAGTACGACGACTTTTTTCTTCTTCTGTCTCTTTGGGGAGCTTGAATGCATCAAAAACCATATTATAGGCATCACTGTCACGATCAATATCAAGGATAAGTTCATTAAGGATCGCTTCCGCTTTTGTTGCAAGTCCCTTCATCTCTTCTTCGACTTCTAGGTACTTCTTTTTCCCTATGGTGAGCTGAGCTACCATTTGAGTGAGTGCAGCAGAAATTGTCCCGCATAAAGCAGAGATGCTACCTCCACCAGGAACAGGATCTGATCCTGCGGTCTTGTCGATAAATTCGGTTATTCTTAGATCTTTAAGCATATTCGTTTTGTATTATAATTAGTTGAGATTAGTTAGTTGATTCTTATAAGTAACACCATTTTTTATGGTTGTCTGGACAATATTCATTCCAAAGTGATAAGATAAGAATTTGTACGATGGGTATTGCAAGATGACAAGATCACCGTGCTTTCCGACTTCGATACTTCCTACTTCGTTATGCATATCTATCGCTTTTGCAGCATTTATGGTTATTGCGGAGATAGTTTCCTCAAGTGTCATACCCATGTTGATTGTTGATAACGCGATCATTAGAGGGATAGAGGCAGAGAAACAGCTACCGGGATTAAGATCAGACGCTATGGCTACTGCGCAGCCTGCATCTATCATCTTTCGTGCAGGTGCATAGTTAGCTTTAAGACTGAATGCTGTAAGTGGTAAGAGCGTCGCAATAGTATCACTTTTAGCTAGTGCGGAGATACCATTATCGGATATCTGTAACAAATGATCCGCAGAAAGGCATCCTAATTCAGCTGCAAGCTCTGCCCCGCTGAATGGAACTATCTCGTCCGCATGCATCTTTACTTTGAAGCCCATTTCTTTAGCTGCCATTAGTAATCTGCGTGTTTGCTGGTGATCAAAAACATCTTTCTCTGTGAAGATATCACAACATCGAGATAGGTTTTTCTCTTTTACCACAGGGAGGACGTCTCGGATGACAAACTCAATATATTCATCAGGATTACCTTTATACTCTTGAGGAGTATCATGTGCACCCATGAATGTTGGGATAATCTCAATGGGTTGGCATTCATTGAGTTCATTTGTTACTTCAAGCTGTCTGATCTCAGTATTAAGATCCATTCCATAGCCGCTTTTAGCTTCACAAGTCGTTACTCCCATTGCAAGCATATTGCGGAGATGAAGGAGTGCTGGCTCTTTGAGATCATTGTGAGATGCACTGCGAGTTGCTCTGGTAGTAGAAGCAATACCTCCCCCTTTCTCCATAATACTCATATAGCTTTCGCCTGCAAGTCTCCACTGAAACTCATCTTCCCTATATCCTCCGAAGACCAAATGTGTATGGGAGTCTACAAAACCGGGGAGCACCGCACAACCTTCTGCGTCAAGTATTTCAATACCGTTTGGAAGATCGAGAGGAGCATCCCCCTCCTGACCAACATAAACAATTATACCATCTATTATTAGTATGGCTGCCGGTCCATCAATTACTTGAATATCGCGCATCTCTTCAGCTCCTTTCCTGTAATTGCCTTTGCAGGTTACAAGCTGACCGATATTGCGAATGTATAGATTACCTTTCATTAGATTTGCTTATTCCATCATCCGAGTTTCGAGGACTTGATTTATTGAGAACCCCTCGAGACCCAGGTAATACTCTGCAGTGTCTACAAGAGCGGCCAATGGTACAAGGCCAATAATCTCTGCTCCAACTATTTCAACACCGTAACGACGCGCTTCTATTCTTACAAGTTCATGTGCACGGTAGATCGCAGTTTTAGTATAGTCTGTCAGATTCATGGATATTTGTGTTATGTGCCTTTCTGTCAGTTCCACTCCCATAGCTTTACAAAAGCGAAGTCCACCCCCGATGAATCTTACCTTTTTAGCTATGGCATCCGCGATAGCCATATCAGAAGTATTGAGATTTACGTTGTAAGCAACGAGAGGCATACGTGCACCGACTGCGACTGTACCGGCAGTTGCGTGACGTTCTGCACGACCATAGTCGGGTTTCCATTGTGCCTCTTTGATTTTCTCTGCCATACCTTCAAATTCTCCTTTACGGATATTTGCAAGGTTTTCACGGTGAGATGCAGTCGCGGACTTTTCGTAGAGGAAGACGGGTAGTCCGAGTTCTTCGCCAATTACTTTTCCTACTTCGTTAGACAATGCTATTGCTTCATCAATAGTAATATTCTTGATAGGGATGAATGGGATGACGTCTACTGCGCCCATACGAGGATGCTGCCCTTCATGTTTATTGAGGTCTATCTTCTCAATCGCTACTTTAGCTGCAGCGACAACTGCCGATTTTACAGCTTGCGGTTCACCTACGATAGTCACAACCATACGATTGTGGTCTTCATCGTTGCTATAATCAAGAAGTTTGACATTAGGTGTCGTTCTAAATGGGTCAAGGATAGCTTCCATAACCTCTTTGTTACGTCCTTCACTGAAATTTGGGACACACTCGATAATCTTTTTGTTGTTCTCCATAATTGTGCTATTGAAGAAAAAGTGAATTTATAGTTTGAATTAAATTTCTATTAGATCAGTTCATTTATGATTTCGTCATCGACGAGATAGGGGATAGTGATGTGGTATCCGGAAGCATGGCTCTCATTGAATGCAATACTGGTTTCCATTGCGTTGCTATTACGAGCCCATGACCGACGAGCCACACCACCCATCACATCCCAAAGCATTGCGGTCCTAAGGATTGTATCAGCTCGTTCAGAGCCATCCAGTACCATACCGAATCCACCATTGATAGATTTGCCGATACCTACGCCACCGCCATTGTGCAGGGCTATGAGGCTCATCCCTCTGGCAGCATTGCCGGCAAAGCATTGTACCGCCATATCTGCCATCACATTACTACCATCCTTTATGTTTGCTGTCTCACGGAAAGGCGAGTCTGTGCCACTCACATCGTGATGATCACGTCCAAGCATTATGGGACCGACTTCGCCATTTCTTACCATTTCGTTAAATCTCAAGGCAATCTCAAGTCTCCCCAATGCGTCTTGGTATAGGATACGAGCTTGGGTACCTACCACGAGAGCATTCTTTTCGGCATCACGGATCCAGATATAGTTATCTCTGTCTTGCGGACGGCGATCCGGGTTGATACAAGCCATGGCAGCTTTATCGGTCTTAATCAAGTCTTCATGCTTTCCGCTCAAACATACCCATCTGAACGGTCCATACCCATAATCAAAGAGTTCCGGTCCCATGATGTCCTCAACGTAACTCGGCCAGATGAATCCATCCTTATCATCCACGCCATTCTTTGATATTTCCATGACACCTGCGTCATAGATAGACTTCATGAAGGCATTGCCGTAGTCGAAGAAGTAGGTTCCCTTGGCAACAAGTTTCTTGACAACTTCAAAGTGTCTCCTCAATCCTTCATTGACAGCATCTACAAAGGTCTCTCTATTTTCTTTCAAAAGTTTTGTCCTTTCCTCGAAAGTTAGAGACGCCGGACAGTATCCTCCTTCGTAGACAGCATGGCAACTAGTCTGGTCAGAGAGCAGATCAATATGTATGTTGTTGGTCTCGGCATATTCCAGAAGGTGAACCACATTGCCGAGATAAGCAATCGAAGTAGGGGCTTTTTCTTCAAGACCTTTTTTTGCAATCACAAAAGCATCTTCGATTGTGCGAGCAATATGGCTTACCCATCCTTGATTGTATCGAGTCATAATGCGAGATTCATCCACTTCAGCGACTATCGACACGGCTCCGGATATATCCGCAGCTTTAGGTTGAGCGCCACTCATACCACCAAGACCCGATGATACAAAGAGCTTACCACGCAAGTCTCCCGCTTCACCTATACCAAGGCGTTGGCGTCCCGCATTAAGGAGCGTATTGTATGTACCATGCACTATCCCTTGAGGCCCGATGTACATCCATCCACCTGCGGTCATCTGCCCATAGTTTGCCACACCCATTTGGGCTGCTACTTCCCAATCTTTGATGTTGTCAAATATACCCACCATCATAGAGTTGGTGATGATGACACGAGGTGCATCCGGTTTTGATTCGAACAGTCCGAGAGGGTGTCCGCTTTCGATCACCAAAGTCTGATGGTCCGTAAGCTCTTTCAGATACTCTTGTACCAGACGGTATTGCATCCAGTTCTGGAATACCTGACCTGTTTCACCGTATGTTACGAGCTCGTATGGGTAGAGAGCGACATCAAAGCACAGGTTATTGTCAATCATTACTTGAAATGCCTTTGCTTCGATACACTTGCCCGGATATTCATCTATCGGCTTAGCATTAAGATTTCCTTCGGGTCTGTATCTATATCCATATATCTTTCCACGAGTACGAAGCTCCTCAAGAAACTCAGGAGCTAAGTCTTTGTGTAACTCTTTTGGGATATAGCGTAAGGCATTTCTTAGAGCTACTTTTGTCTGTTCTTTGGAGAGGCGGAACCCTCTATCCGGAGCTCGACGTATACCTTTTTCAAACTTCGGGTACTTGGGAAGCTCTTTACTCAGTGTAAATGATTTAATAGTGCTTTTCATAACTCAGAAAAGGATTGTTGTTAATTATGAATAGTTTAGTTTGTGTTTGTGTTTAGTATCCGCTTCGGTATTTATCATCTTCGTTATCATTGAAGATACTGAGATAACTTTTGTATCGACTTTGTGCTATATCTTCATCCATGAGAGCTTTGAGGACTGCGCATCCGGGTTCATGCGTATGCGTACAGTTATTGAAGCGACACTCTTTCGATATTTGGAATATCTCGGGAAAGAAGTGTCCGACTTGCTCTTTTTCAAACTCCAAAGTCCCAAATCCCTTTATTCCTGGCGTATCGATGATGTAGCCTTGTTCAGTCTCATCGAGGGGAACCATCATTGAATAAGTCGTCGTGTGCATACCTGCATTGTGAGCACTCGATATCTCTGCTGTCCGGAGGTCTATTCCCGGCACCAGCGTATTGATGAAAGTAGACTTTCCGACTCCGGAGTGTCCACTCACGAGGGTGATCCCATTCGTGATATGTTCCTTGAGTAGAGCTATACCCTCCCCGGTGATGGCAGATATCTCAAAGCATCTGTATCCAATCTTTTCGTAGATGCTTTTTAGGGTTTCCATCTCTTTTATATCCTCTGTATCGTATCTGTCTATCTTGTTGAATACGATCGACACTTCGATATTATAGGCTTCGGCGGTGGAGAGGAATCTATCTATGAAGGTGGTTGTGGTGATCGGGTAGTTGATGGTTACGAGCAGAAGTGCCCTATCTATATTAGCCGCAAGGATGTGTGCCTGCTTGGAGAGGTTGGACGAACGCCTTATTATATAATTAGAACGCGGATGGATACTTGTAATCCACCCGACGTTCTCTGTCTCGTTCCCCCCCTGTACCTCTATTGTCACGCGGTCTCCTACGGCTACGGGGTTCGTCGTACGCAAATCTTTTAGCTTGAAAGAGCCCTTTACTTTACACACGAATGAGCTCCCATTCGCCTTTACAGTGTAGAAGCTCCCCGTACTTGTCGTCACCACTCCTTCGTAAGACTCACTCATACACGGTAGATCTCTCAGATGTGTTGTAGATGGCAGACAGGGTGAGGTATTATACCGTCATGATCTCTTTTTCCTTTGCGGCATAGAGTTCATCGATCTTCTTCACGAACTTGTCGTGCAGCTTTTGCACTTCGTTCTCGGCATCTTTGGCTGCATCTTCGGGAAGACCGTCCTTTACTCCCTTTTTGAGTGCGTCCATTGCGTCACGACGAGCATTGCGAACACTGATCTTGGCATTCTCCGTTTCACCTTTCACTTGCTTGGCGAGCTGCTTGCGACGTTCCTCGGTAAGGGGCGGTATCCCTAGTCGGATCAGTTCACCATTATTTTCAGGTGTGATACCGACCTCAGAGTCTATGATTGCTTTCTCTATATCCTTGATGATGGACTTCTCATATGGAGTGATAATAATCGTTTTGGCATCCGGGACGGTTACATTAGCCACTCCATTGAGTGGAGTAGGCGAGCCATAGTAAGTTACCATGATATCATCAAGGATCTTTGGGTTTGCCCTACCTGCACGGATTTTTGCGAGCTTTTCATCCAAAAAAGCAATGGTATCTTTCATACTCTCGTTCGACTCACTCAAAATCGTTTGAATATCCTTCATAATGTTCTTATTATATATTGTGTATAGTTTAGTGACTTGGTGTTTATGGAGTGACGAGTGTTCCTATCGCTTCCCCTCCCATAAGTTTTGTCAGATTGCCAGGCGTGTCCATATCAAAGACGACAATAGGCATACTGTTTTCCTTGCACATTGCAGTAGCTGTAAGGTCCATTACTTTAAGGTTGCGTGCAAAGACCTCATCGTAAGTGATACGATCGAAGCGTGTTGCCGTAGGATTTTTCTCCGGGTCTGCGGTATAGATCCCATCTACACGCGTACCTTTGAGCATGGCATTGCACTCCAGTTCGATTGCTCTAAGGGAAGAGCCCGTGTCGGTGGTGAAGTAGGGGTTGCCTGTCCCCGCCGCACATATTACGACCTCTCCCGCTTCGAGTCTCATGATGGCCTCCCACTTGTCGTAGAATATCCCGATGGGCTCCATCCTCACCGCGGTCATCACCGTGGCAGCTTGCCCCTCGGATATGAGTGCCGAACTGAGAGCCAGGGCATTGATTACCGTAGCCAGCATCCCCATTTGGTCGCCTTTGACCCGATCAAAGCCTTTAGATGTGCCTAGCTGCCCCCTGAAGATATTGCCACCGCCTATGACGATGGCGACCTGGACACCCATGGAGACTATGGACTTGATCTCTTTGGCATAGGTCTCCAATCTATCGGCATCGATCCCATACCCTTGTTTTCCCATGAGAGACTCTCCGCTCAGCTTGAGCAATACCCTGTTATATTTTAGCATATCTTGTCTATTTATGTTAGGCACTGTGGGGTTCTGAGTGGTTTTATCTCACACAATGCTCATAATACGTTAGTATCTCTTCAAAGATAGTGTATAATTTGTTAAGTGGCAACAAGTCCGAAACTTCGTCCCTTTGTATACCCAAGGGTCACAGACTGTCGCAGCGGAAAGATCTCATCTCCCGAGTACAGACTCTCCGATAATAGGATCTAAACTTGTATTCAGCTCTTGAATGTTACTTTTCAGCCCCCGATTACTACTTTTCCGCTACTGAAAACTACTTTTCCGCGGCGGAGAACAACTTCGGATGCGGTAGAGAGACATTGATTGTTACGGGAAGAGATCTCTTCTTGAGGGCAGAGTGCCATACCGACATAAGCCATCGCTCGGTCTCCGACCTCAGGGCTCCGCTCTTACTATCGTATGTCGCTCTTACTATCACCGCGTTCCGACAAATTGAGATTCTGATATCGTGGGATTAAACCTTTGTAGAAACTACTGTGTCAATAGGACAGGCAAAAGCATAGATAGAAACACTCATAATAACTCAATAACCAATGAACTCGAAAAGATCCTACTTCACACCCAAAGCGTGGCTTGCCATGATGTGTATCATGCTGCTATCGCTTCCTCTTTTTTCTCAGACATCGACCTCCAAGATTACCGGTAAAGTCTTCGATACTACCACCAATACATACGCAGAGGCGGCGAGCGTACGTGTCCTCAATGCGAAGGATGGTAAGCTCGTCAAGGGAATGGCGACAGACAACAAGGGGGTATTTGAATTTTCAGGAATGACTGCCGGTGATTATCGTTTGGTTATCTCCTTCGTCGGGTACAAGACCGTCGAGAAGACTCTAACGCTCCAAAGCGGTAAAAACCTTGATTTGGGCACCATACGGATCGACCCCGATGCTACCATACTCAAGGGTGTCGAGGTGACCGAAATCGCACGCCCCATCATCCTCAAGCAGGATACCGTAGAGTTCAATGCCGGATCTTTCAAGGTGCGCGAGGGAGCAGTCATCGAAGAGCTCCTGAAGAAACTCCCGGGTGTAGAGGTAGATGCCGAAGGGAACATCACGTACAATGGTGAAAAGATAGAGAAGGTAGAGCTGGACGGGCGCAATTTCTTTTCGTCCGATCCCACGGTAGCTACACGAAACCTCCCGTCTCTCATGGTGGACAAGGTGCAGATCGTGGATAAGCAGAGCGATGAATCGCGCCTGACAGGTATGGATGATGGCTCCCGTACCAAGGTATTGAACCTTACAGTCAAAAAGGAAATGAAGAACGGGCTTATCACCAATGTCAATGGCGGATACGGTACCGAGCAGCGGTACCAAAGCGATATGATGCTCAATTACTTCAAGAACGATGCACGGTACACCCTATTGGGCAACTTCAATAATGTGGATGGTGTCCTCAGAGGAGATGGAGATAGAGACTCCCGCACCGTAGGGTTCAACTACGAAACAAAGATAAAAGACAAGCTCGATCTCACTGCCGAAGCAAGCTATGAGGGGGAGAATAACAACCGAACAGGTAAAACCGTACGACAAACTCTGCTTGACGGACAACAGAACAATACGTACACAGAAGACTACCAAGACATAACTCGCAACGATCGTGTCAGTTCCTTGGCACGACTTGAGTGGACTCCCGACAGCAAGAGCACGATCTACTTCACCCCGGAAGTATCTTGGAGCAACAGCCGTACCCAATCCAACCAGACATTTTCTACGGTGGATCAGTCGGATCAAGAGATAAACAAAGGCTCCTCCCTTACTACCAATGAGTCGCAGACCGTATCGGGGGCAGCCGAACTACATGCACGTAGAGTACTCAGTCCCACAGGACGCCATCTGTATCTCGGGCTTTCGGCAGGCATCAATAAGAGTGATGGCTCCGGGACAAACTACTCTCTCACAGAGTTTTTGCAGAACGGAGCGAGTGAGGAAATCGATCAACGCCTGAACAATACCTCAAGCAGCGGTACATTCTCCGTAAGGGCTTCGTATGTCGAACCATTGACAGACAAGTGGGCACTGCAATTCAACTATCGTCTCAGTGCACAAAATCGTGAGACCGTACGTGAAGCATTTACCAAAGATGCCGCAGGTGCATACACAGTCCTCGACGAAGTCTATTCACGCACGTCTACAAACTCCAACCAAAATCACGCACTCGGACTCAACCTTAGATATAAAGTCAAAGGAGTACAAGTATTGGTGGGGATGGATGCTCGCCCATCGTATGCAAGCACTGTCTCTACAATCGGAAGCAATGAAGTATTCAAGAAATCTCGCCTTGTATGGAACTATGCCCCATCTGTCCGTATCGAATACCGTAAATCAGACACTCTGTCGTTCAATCTTCGCTACCAAGGTCGTACAGAGCACCCGACTATGGATCAGCTCAATCCTGCTTATATCGTTACTTCTGCCTTAAGCAAAGTGAAGGGTAATCCGGACCTCTTTCCTTCTTTTACCCACGGATTAAGATTTATGGGTAATTATAATCTTGCATCCAAGCGTCAAAACATCGGTACGATGGGGTGGTTCTCTTATACGGATAACGCTGTGATAGAGAAGAGGACGGTAGATGCCTCCACAGGAGGTACAGAGATTACGTATGAGAACGTGAGCGGGATCCTCAGCGCAAATATGGGGATGATGGCTTCTACACCGCTATTTCATCGTAACCTCACTTTCTATCTCTTCGGGCGAGTGGGCTATGACATCACCAAGTCCTACCTCAACGGCCAGCTCAATACGGCACATATATTTGCGCCATCTGTATCTCCAAGACTTGTATGGAGTATCGATAATCTCTCTATCACCTTCGGGGGGAGAGGTCATTGGCAAAGCGTAGACAACTCTATATCACAGAGCTTGAACCGGACAACGGTAGACTATACCCTACTGAACGAACTCACATGGACACTGCCCTGGAATATATCGCTGTCATCTAACCTTGCCTACACGGAAAAGAGAGGATATGCCGACGGATGGGATACAAACATCCTACTTTGGGATATGACACTCTCCAAAAGTTTCCTCAAGAATAATGCAGCTACGATCGAGCTTTCGGTCTTCGATATCCTGGGACAGCGCGAGAACTTTACCCGCAGCATCACCTCCTCATCCATAACGGACCGTACGGTCAATGGTGTGACCACCTATGGGATGCTGACGTTCAAGTATCGTTTCAGTAGCTTCGGTAAGGGATCGGAGCCTGAGACCAGTACACGTAGGTTTGGTCCTCAATACCCCGGTGGCGGTAGTGGACGTCCTCCCGGTGCGCCTCCTCGTAGATAGACAACTACTCTTCTTCATGAATTGTTACGGAAAGCCTATGCGTTTACAGGCAAGAGTCGAACCAAAAGACCCTGTACGACGCATAGGCTTTCCCACATCTTTTTTCATCCTCATCCGCACCTAATACTGTCTCACACCAACAGCATATCTCTTGAGATATGCCACCGAAGTCCCCTTATATCGGGAATAAAAGTATCTTCTTCGGGAAATAAGCTTGTGTCCAGCCCTTGAGAATCAGTTTTCAGCTCCGGGTGATTGGTTTCCCGCGCCAGAAAAGTAATTTCCAGACGCTGGAAACATCTCAGTGTGAGGTGATTGCGATGTTTTCAATCGATGAAAATACATTCAGATCCCATGCGGCTCATCGACTCAATAACCATAATCAATGTGTTGTTTTGGTTATCGGAACGTGAACTTCAAAATAATATGGGGATATCGTTGGATAATTGAAGAATTGTTACTAATTTGCGAGAAGTATAGGTCCCATACCTATCGAATTGTATCACTAACTACCTAAACATAAAACTATAGAAGTAGATACTATGAAAGTGTACGAAACTAATGAAATTAAGAACATCTCGATCCTTGGGAGTTCTGGGTCAGGGAAGAGAACTCTGGCTGAAGCCATGCTGTTTG
>JBHBLB010000003.1:0-4437 GCA_041791495.1 Porphyromonas sp. | reverse complement strand
CATACAACACAAAGAAAGTGATTTTCCTCTTTCATTTAACATTGCTCGGGTTGGTTTTTAACAAAGTGTTACGGCCTTGGCGGGCATTTAATTATGCTTAACGGTATTGTGCTTTACCAGCTACCGAATTAACAAAGAAAAGTGCGGTATCCCTCCTTTATTTTGCCCGCCCGTGCCGGGATGCATGTGCGGATAGAGTCGTGTAGCTCCCTCCCAAGGGAGAGCATACGGTGCGGAGGCGATCTCCTCGGGATCCCGTTATAAACTTCCGGACAATAGGGTATATTGTAGTTTTCCGTCCCCCGAAAATTAGTTTTCTACTCCGGATTATTACTTTTCAGCTCCTGAAAAGTAATAATCCGTCACTGAAAACAACTTCAGATGCGGTAGAGATAAGCTACGGTACGGTATCCGATGAGGTCGCTTTGCCGTATTGATCACAGGTAGTTCCGGGCGAGAGACTTCGACAGCTACCAACACGACTGGGGATTGATACGGGGGAGACAGTGCAGCATCGTGCAGTAGTATCTGCCCAGTGCGGCTCGGTAGACCGGAGGAGTGCAGTGCTTAGCCACATCCTTGTATTAGTCATCAGGGGATGCACGTAATGTTAAGATTGAAATGTCGAGATGACATTTCTGGATTTTTCGGACAAAACGTTGAATACTATTGATTTTTTGACTTACTTTGCAGGGACGGAATAAGGATTATTTTAAGTATTCATGAAAGGGGAGTCCTTAGATGGGGTCCGTTCCGTGCCAAAAAATATATACTCAATACAAATCACAGCATTAGTATGAACAAAGAAAACGAGAAGTTATTTGCTGTATTTCCTCCGGTTTCAACCCTCGAATGGATGGACAAGATCAATACCGACTTGAAGGGAGTCCCCTTCGAAAAGAGACTTGTCTGGAAGACGACGGAGGGATTCGATGTCATGCCGTTCTACAGACGCGAAGACATCGCTGATCTCAAGTCGAAAGACACTCTGCCCGGAGAGTTCCCCTACATTAGAGGGACCGAAGCCCACAATGACTGGTATGTAAGACAAGACATCAAGGTAACCGACATCGCCGAAGCCAATACCAAGATGCAGAAAGCATGGTGTCGTGGTGCTAACTCATTCGGATTGCACCTCACGCGCGACTTGGTATCGAAGGAGAACATCGTAGCGCTCCTCAAGGGTATCGACCTCAGTGCAGTCGAGCTCAACTTCTATGCTTGTCGTTCGGTGGTGGTTGCGCTTGCCGAAGCTGTGGTAGCTGCTCTGTCAAGCCTCACGACCGACTTGGATAAGTGTGCGGGTTCGGTCCACTTCGACCCATTTAAGAAACAAATGATCAAAGGGGTGGTGACGGATGAATGGATCGAAATAGCCAGAAAACTCATCGAAATCACTAAGCCGCTCAAGAGATATACTTGTATCAATATCAAAGGGGTAGATCTCGCTAATGCCGGTGCATATATCTACCAAGAGCTTGGTTATGCTCTCTCCATGGGTGCAGAGATACTTTCGACTGTCCCTGCCGAAGGTCGTGCCACGGTAGATCAGGTCGCCAAGAGCGTAAGATTTGACCTCGGTATCGGCTCCAACTACTTTATGGAGATTGCAAAGTTCAGAGCGGCTCGTTGGCTTTGGGCACTCATCTCTAAGTCCAATGGGGTAAGCGAAGCGTCAGCTAAGCTCCTCATCCATGCCGAGACCAATAAGTGGAACAAGACCGTCTACGACGCTCACGTAAACCTACTGCGTACTCAGACCGAAGCAATGTCTGCCTCTATTGCAGGGGTGCACTCTCTCAACGTATTGCCGTTCGATATCGTGTATAAAGAGCCGGACTCTTTCTCCGAACGTATCGCACGAAACCAACAGCTCCTCCTCAAAGAAGAGTCTCACTTTGATAAAGTGGTGGACGTCTCCGGTGGATCGTACTATATCGAACATCTTACAGATGCCATCGCTACTCAGGCATGGAAGCTCTTCCTCGATGTGGAGGAAAAGGGTGGCTTTGCAGCACTTGCCAATGCCGGTACCGTACAAGCCGATGTAAACAAGTCCAACACCGAACGCCACAAAGCAGTCGCAACTCGTCGCGAGGCCCTGCTCGGTACCAATATCTTCCCGAACTTCAACGAGACTGCAACGGAAAAGCTTTCCGACTCTGACGGTAGACATACTTGTGGTTGCGAGAAAAATGCTACGGTGACTCCGCTTGACTTCAGCCGCGGAGCGTCAGACTTTGAAGCTCTCCGCCTATCGACCGAACGCTCGGGACGTCGTCCGAAGGTCTTCATGCTCACTATCGGCAACCTTGCGATGCGATTGGCAAGATCACAATTCTCGTCCAACTTCTTCGCTTGTGCCGGATATCAAGTCATGGATAATCTTGGTTTTGAGACTGTACAACAGGGAGTGGATGCCGCTATAGTCGCAGGTGCCGATATCATCACCCTATGTTCGTCGGATGATGAGTATGCAGAGTTCGCACCCCAGGCCTATGATATCATCGCCGGAAGGCTACCTTTAGTGATTGCGGGTGCGCCTGCGTGCATGGAAGATCTCAAAGCGAAGGGTATCGAACACTTCATCCATGTGAAAGTAAATGTCCTTGAAACCCTAACCAAGTTCCAAAGCCTTCTTGGTCTCCAAGGATAATAGGTTCAACCTGTATTATATCATAACAATAAGAGTATTCGCATGAGACCTATATATAAAGACATAAATATCAACGACGGTAAGTGGGCGCAACCATCCGTTGCCGAATTCGTCGAAAAAAACAATATATCATACGACTGGGAGACTCCGGAACAGATCAAAGTAAAATCTGTATACACCCAAGAGGATCTCAAGGGGATGGAACACCTTGATTACGCTTCGGGGCTTCCTCCTTTCCTACGTGGCCCTTACAGTGGTATGTACGCCATGCTGCCATGGACGATCAGACAGTATGCAGGATTCTCTACTGCAGAGGAGTCCAACGCGTTCTATCGTCGTAACCTTGCATCTGGGCAGAAGGGGCTTTCGGTTGCTTTCGACTTGGCTACCCACCGCGGTTATGATGCCGATCACGAAAGAGTGGTGGGCGATGTCGGTAAAGCCGGTGTATCTATCTGCTCCATCGAGAATATGAAAGTGCTCTTCGACGGGATCCCCCTCAATAAGATGTCTGTATCCATGACGATGAATGGCGCCGTACTTCCGGTACTCGCATTCTATATCAACGCAGGTTTGGAGCAAGGGGCCAAGCTCGAAGAGATGGCAGGTACGATCCAGAACGACATCCTTAAGGAGTTCATGGTGCGTAATACCTATATCTACCCACCCGAATTCAGTATGCGTATCATCGCAGATATCTTTGAGTACACCTCACAGAATATGCCAAAGTTCAACTCTATCTCTATCTCGGGCTACCACATGCAGGAAGCTGGTGCTACTTGTGATATAGAGATGGCATACACACTTTCCGACGGTCTCGAGTACCTTAGGGCAGGTATCAAGGCAGGTATCGAGGTGGACAAGTTCGCTCCTCGTCTATCGTTCTTCTGGGCTATCGGTATGAACCACTTCATGGAGATAGCCAAGATGCGTGCAGCACGTATGTTGTGGGCCAAGATAGTCAAGAGCTTTGATGCACAGAACCCCAAGTCACTCGCACTCCGTACGCACTCGCAGACTTCGGGATGGTCTCTTACGGAGCAAGATCCGTTCAACAACGTTGGCCGTACCTGCATCGAGGCAATGGGAGCTGCGTTAGGGCACACTCAGTCGCTCCATACCAATGCTCTCGATGAAGCGATCGCTCTCCCGACAGACTTCTCTGCTCGTATTGCTCGTAATACACAGATATACATCCAGGAGGAGACCTTGGTATGTAAGGAGATAGACCCATGGGCCGGCTCATACTATGTTGAGTCTCTCACACACGAGATAGCTCATCGCGCTTGGGCGCATATCCAGGAGATCGAAAGCATGGGCGGTATGGCGAAGGCTATCGAGACAGGTTTGCCCAAGCTCCGTATCGAAGAAGCCGCTGCACGCACGCAGGCTCGTATCGACTCCAATGCTCAGACCATCGTAGGGGTAAATAAGTATCGCCTCGACAAGGAAGATCCTATCGACATCCTCGAGATCGATAATACCGCTGTGCGTGAAGAGCAGATCAAGCTCCTCAATCAACTCAAGGCAAACCGTGATGAGGAGGCTGTCAAGGCCGCTCTTGCCGCTATCACGGAGAGTGTACGTACCAAGAAAGGTAACCTACTTGACCTCGCCGTTAAGGCAGCTGCTGTACGTGCAACCCTGGGTGAGATCTCAGACGCTTGCGAAGATGTGGTAGGGCGTTACAAAGCAATCATTAGAACTATATCAGGCGTGTACTCACAAGAAACCAAACAAGACCAAGACTTTATCGATGCTTGTAAACTTGTTGAAGAGTT
>JBHBLB010000002.1:0-17142 GCA_041791495.1 Porphyromonas sp. | reverse complement strand
GGGCACAAAGGTATGTAATATATCGGGACTTTTGTAGAGATTTCTACTATATCGGTATAGATGAGGTCTATGATGTGAAAAAGAAGAAAGAGAATTGGATTGTAACTTATTGGGATATAGTGTGATATGTATTGTGCTTGATATGAGGGACGAGTGGGGGAAATAAAAGAGAATGGTACTATCTCTCGATCGATGGTCCCGCTTCTGCCTCAATCTGCATATAGTGAGGAAGATGCCTTTGTATCGGAACAAAGCTTGTCGTTACCGCATCTGAAGTGGTTTTCAAGGGCTGATTTTTAGCTTTCAGGAGCAGAAAAGTAATAATCAGGAGCGGGAAACTACTTTTCAGGGACTGATTATGGGTTTACATCCCGTTCTCCATAAGTTTTTGCCCGCATATGGCGAAGTTGCCTTCCTCTATGGGATGTATGTTGTCCGTAATCTTAATACAAAAGGGGTTGTGTCTAAGTATAGACACAACCCCTTTTTGAGTTCTTTCCGTTTATATGTTGTCTATTAGAGCTTGTGCTCCGAGAGGTAGCGTTCTGCTTCGATGGCTGCCTTGCATCCGCTCCCTGCTGCCGTGATGGCCTGGCGATAGAGTGGGTCGGCTACGTCTCCTGCGGCGAAGACTCCCTCTACGTTGGTCTTCGGTGTCTGTCCTTTGGTCACTATATAACCTACCTCATCAAGGTCTATTACCCCCTTTACCAGGTCTGTGTTCGGCTTGTGACCGATCGCGAGGAAGAACCCGTCTATGGCGATATCGACCTTCTCCTCGTCGGGTTGCCCCATTCTCTTGACCAGGTGTGCGCCTTCTACTCCATCTTCACCGAATAGTCCGAGGGTATTGTGCTCGAAGAGGACTTCGATCTTCTCGTTCTCCATCACACGCTCCTGCATCACTTTGGAAGCACGAAGGTAGTCTTTGCGTACGATGAGGTAGACTTTCTTGGCAAGCGAAGAGAGGTATATTGCTTCTTCACAGGCAGTGTCTCCTCCGCCTACTACGGCAACGGTCTTGTTGCGGTAGAAAAATCCGTCGCAAGTAGCGCAAGCACTTACACCCATACCCATATATTTCTTCTCATCTTCAAGGCCAAGGTACTTGGCGGTTGCGCCTGTGGCAATGATAATGGTATCGGCTTTGATCTCGTACGCTCCGTCGTCTACCGTGGCAGTGAACGGACGTTGCTGAAGGTCCAACCCGGTGACAATGCCGGAGATTAGCTTAGCACCGAAGCGTTCGGCCTGATCTCTTATCTCCATCATCATCTCGGTCCCGGTGATGCCTTTGGGATAGCCGGGGAAGTTTTCTACTTCTGTCGTAGTAGTGAGCTGGCCTCCCGGCTGTATACCCTCGATAAGGATCGGGGAGAGGTTGGCACGAGATGCATAAATTGCGGCAGTATAACCTGCCGGCCCTGAGCCAATGATGAGGCAACGGGTCTTTTGGTTTTCTTTACTCATAAGTATCTTGTATGAATTGTTTATCCTAAAGTATCAACCGTGGGGACGGAGGTTTTGTTTACCGTATCGCCCTATCTCAAGTCTATTACCGCTACTCCCGGAGCTTTGTCCGGAGTGAAGGTGAAGGTCTTCTTATCTATACTTGTACCCTTTTTGATGCTTTTGATGTTGATGAGTGTAGTGCTACCATCGGTTTTATCTTTCATCTCGAGCACAAGGGGCGTACCGTCCTTGCTTGCTGTTATACGTATCTGTGATAAGGGATAGGGGGTGCCCTTTTGAGGAGTCGCAGTCAGTCTGTAACCTCTATCGGTATCGGCGATGTTAATGTTGAAGCCCCTGCGGCGAAAGTTCTGAATGTTTACCAAAGGGTTTATATCCGCAATCTCTTCGGCAGTCGGTCTGGAGAGATTTATTTCCCCGTTTTGGTACACATAGACCCATAAGTTGGTACCATCGTACCAGGCTTTGAGCATGGAGGATTCGATGTAGAATGCAGATCCGTGCGCATAGTAAGTGCCTTGCACCGGGGTATCCTCTTGATCCAAAGTCATTGTGAAGTCGATGGTGATGCCTGCTTTTGGATCTACTTTCTGAAGAAGCTTTTCTACTTTCGTATCCTGGGCATAGCCCCAAGTGGTCGAAAAGATAACGAAGAGTAGAAAAAGTGATATATTGAATGCTTTTGACATAATGATTCAATTATAGTTGAGACAATACTTCATCAAGATGTTGCTCACTTTTTATCAATACTTCCCGACCCTTACTTCCATCGGTCGCACTGACAATCCCCGCAGCGACGAGCTGATCCATAAGACGCCCGGCTCTGTTGTACCCGATGGAGAACTTACGCTGTATGAATGAGACCGAACCTTGTTGCTCTAAAACAAGCATACGGGCTACCTTCTCGAAAAGCACATCCCGTTCGTCCAGATCGACGGTATCGGACATCTCTCCATTCATTCCGTCACTCAGTGATACCTCCGGTAGCTCATAAGCGTGTGGGAACCCCTGCTGAGTTGATATGAAATCTACGATCCGATTGACTTCAGGTGTATCAACGAACGCACACTGTACACGTATAAACTCATTGCCTTGCGAATAGAGTAAGTCGCCCTTACCGACAAGCCGGTTGGCGCCGGGCGCATCGAGTATCGTACGCGAGTCGATCATAGAGAACACTCTAAAGGAAATACGCCCGGGGAAGTTCGCTTTGATCGTACCCGTAATGATACTTGCCGTCGGGCGTTGCGTAGCAATGATTGCGTGGATCCCTACTGCGCGTGCCTTTTGTGCCAGACGCGCGATAGGAAGTTCTATCTCTTTTCCTGCTGTCATAATCAGATCTCCGTACTCATCTATTATAACTATGATGTAAGGCATATACTTATGTCCTTTGGCAGGATTGAGAAGACGGTTGGTAAACTTCTCGTTGTATTCTTTCAGGTTGCGCACCTTTGCTTTCGTAAGTAGTTCATAGCGATCGTCCATTTCCTGACAGAGTGAGTTCAGGGTCGTGACGACTCGTTTTGTATCAGTGATAATGCAGTCCTTCTCTCCCGGTAGTTTTGCCATATAGTGCCTCTCGATGGCAGCGTAGACACTGAACTCGACCATCTTCGGGTCTATCATTACGAACTTCAGTTCCGCAGGGTGTTTTCGATAGAGTAGGGAAGTGATGATGGCATTTAACCCTACGGACTTCCCTTGGCCCGTGGCACCTGCTACGAGGAGATGGGGGACTTTTGCCAAGTCGAAGGTAAAGACTTCATTGGTGATAGTGCGACCGAGTGCGACCGGGAGGTCATATGTAGACTCCTGGAACTTCTTCGAGGCGATGACAGAACGCATCCCGACAACTTGCGGTGCCTTATTCGGGACCTCAAGCCCTACAGTCCCTTTGCCCGGCATAGGTGCTATGATGCGGATCCCTAACGCAGATAAGCTTAGGGCTATATCGTCTTCGAGATTGCGGATACGAGATATCTTTACGCCCGACTCGGGCACTACTTCATAGAGTGTTATGGTCGGGCCGACGGTCGCTTGTATTGTATTGATGCCAATACCGAAACTCATAAGTGTTTCGGTTATCTTCTGTTTATTGCGAAGTATCTCATCGTGATCGATCCCTATGTCTTCGACCGAACGATTTTCGAGTAGATCGAGGCGTGGCATTTTGTACATCCCGAGGTCAAGCTTGGGGTCGTATGGCCCGAACTCCTCTACAAGCTGTCGTGCTTTTGCCTGAGGAGAGTCTTCGTCATACTCATCTTCCTGTCCTCTTGCGTCTATGACTTCGATCTCGATATCACTACTGATGTCGCTATGGATAGGGGAGATGTACTCCTCTTCCGGCATATCCTCCTCATCCTCTTCCATACCTGTGGGGGGGACGATGGTATGTTCCTCCTCATCCACCCGACTGACGGACTCCAAGGGATCCTCTGTCTGCTTATCTCTTGATAGCTTTATCTTGTTTTTCAATGCTGTGAGTTTGCTCATCCACCCGGTCTTTATCGTGGATATTTCCGCCTCTTCGCTTTCGGTCTCGAGGTTTTCTCTGCGGTGAATCCACTCATGATATTTCCTTTTTACCGACTTGAAAGATATGAAGAGCGTGATCAGTAGAGTCGTAATCAGTATGATGATCACACCTCCCAGCCCGAACTGCCCCCTCAAGTACTCGTACATCTTCACCCCCCAATGTCCTCCGGGGAGGAAGAAGAGTGTACTCCCGAATGGTAGCATCGCAACCGTGAGGAACAACGATGACCAAAGAGTCGCGGTCGTAATGAAGAAAAGGCTTTTCGCTTTGCTGATCTTTGTGATCTGAAGTAGGTGAGCTCCTATGAGGAAGATGTAAGTGATGACGAAGATGACCGGCAACCCCAGCCAGTCGTTTACGAGTGTATGCATCCAGTATGCTCCCTTGACGCCCGAGGGATTAGAGATACTCTCCACGGTATCGGGGGCTTCCGGGGCTCGGTTGAGCACTATGCTCTGGTCGGCACTACCGAAGAAGATGTACGACCCATACGAATATAAAAGGTACGCCGATACCATCAGCAGGCAGATGGCTACTATCGGACGGAGGTTTTCTTTCACACTTGTGCCTTGGAATTGCTGACCTATCTTGGCCCAAAGTCCGGCATCCGAATCACTCTCTTTGGGGCGTTTGTTTACCTTTTTGCTATGTCTCATGCGCACTTCAGCTGTAATCAATTATATTAGACTACAAAAGTAACCATTTCCGTACATTATCTCTCTAAATTCGTTTTAAGCTTTTGAAAAGTGCGAGTGCTCTTCCCTCCTTTGGTAGGAATGGCACACTTTCCCTTGATTTGTGTATCTTTGCACGTAAATAATACGTAATCAAAACCCAAAACAATAAATTTTTATGGCTTACGGACTACTAAAAGGAAAGAAAGGTATCATCTTCGGTGCCCTCAATGATCAATCAATAGCGTGGAAAGTTGCGCAGAAAGTAGTTGAAGAAGGTGCACAGATCACCCTATCCAATACCCCAATGGCATTGCGAATGGGCGAACTCGATGCGTTGGCAAAGGAGACAGGAGCCGAGGTTATCCCGGCAGATGCCACTTTGCTTGAGGATCTCGAGCTCGTCTTTCGCCGCAGTATGGAAGTCCTTGGTGGGAAGGTGGACTTTGTCCTCCACTCTATCGGGATGAGCCCTAATGTACGCAAGAAGAGGACTTACGACGATCTCGACTATAAAATGCTCGACAAGACGCTCGACATTTCCGCCATCTCCTTCCACAAGATGCTGCAGACAGCCAAGAAGCTCGATGCTATTGCAGAGGGAGGGTCGGTCATCGCCCTCACTTACATTGCTGCGCAGCGCACATTCTGCGGATACAATGATATGGCAGATGCCAAGAGCTTGCTCGAGTCTATCACTCGTAGCTTCGGACTTATCTATGGTCAGGAGAAAGGGGTACGTATCAATACGATCTCACAGTCACCTACGGTCACTACTGCCGGTAGCGGAGTCGATGGTATGTATAACCTTCGTCACTTTGCCGAAAAGATATCTCCCCTCGGCAATGCCAGCGCCGAGGAATGTGCGGAGTACTGTGTCGTGATGTTCTCTGACCTGACACGCAAGGTTACGATGCAGAACCTCTTCCATGACGGTGGGTTCTCTACCACGGGGATGAGCATTGATGCTATCGAACAGTACATAAAGGGCGGACTCGACGATATAGATGCCAAGTAATCTATATCACGTCATCCGACGGTAACGAAAGGGCTGTGTCCGGGTAAGGGATACGGCCCTTTTATATTGGTTGGGAGTGTGAAAGAGAGAGTGCCCGGAGGTGAAGTCTTCCAAGTACGGACATAAACTTCGAGGCTACGGGATCTGAAGTTGTGCTCAGGGGCGGAAAATTGGTTTTCCGCCCCCTGGAGATTACTTTTCTGCTCCTGAAATTTACTTTTCCGCCCCTGAACACAACAGATCTTGCGGTAGAGATAAGTTTCATTTCGGATACTTTATCCTTTTCGACGAGGATAAAGCAAAGAGGCTGTGTCATAAATCCGATTATGACACAGCCTTTTGTTTATATACCGTACCGGTATCAGTCGGTGCAGAGGCAGGGAGAGGGGGAGAGGATCTTCAGTGCCGATACCTCCGGAGTCCCCTCCGCAATATCAATGGTATAGGTATTGCCGCTTGCAATCTTACCGTCCAGTATCGACTGAGTTATGAGGTCTTCCACGTACTTCGATATAGCTCGCTTGAGCGGACGCGCACCATACTGATGGTCGTACCCCTTCTCTGCGATAAACCGTTTGGCTTCGTCGGTATAAGAGACCGAGATCTGTATGTTCTCGAGCCTCTTCCCCAGAGCGGCAAGTTCGAGATCTACGATCTTCCCTATGTCTTCCCGGCTCAGAGCATTGAAGGTAACGATGCGGTCGATACGGTTTAGGAACTCCGGAGAGAAGCTTCGCTTGAGAGCTTTCTGTATGACCGCTTGCGAGCCTTTCTCCGAGTCGTAGCTCTCAAGATCCCTAAATCCAATACCCTCACCGAAGTCTTTAAGCTGTCGTGTCCCGACATTGGATGTCATGATCACTATTGTATTTTTGAAATTGACCTTACGCCCATTGCTATCGGTCAGGACGCCGTCGTCGAGGAGCTGGAGTAGGAGGTTGTGCACCTCCGGATTGGCTTTCTCTATCTCATCGAAGAGTATGACGGAGTATGGGCGACGCAGTACCTTCTCTGTCAGTTCGCCCCCTTCGTTGTACCCGACATAGCCCGGAGGAGCACCTATAAGCCGCGATACGGAGTGGCGTTCCATAAATTCACTCATATCGACACGTATCAAAGCATCCTCCGATCCGAACAGCTCCCGTGCTATTTGTTTCGAGAGATGAGTCTTACCTACGCCCGAGGATCCCAGGAAAAGGAATGTACCTATGGGGCGTTTCGGATCACGAAGTCCTACCCTGTTGCGTTGGATGGCACCGGATACATCTGCAATCACATGGTCTTGTCCGATGACACGCTTGGACAACCTTTCGAAGAGTCCCGAGAGAGAGGCCATATCATCTCGGGTAAGGGACTCTATCGGTACCCCTGTCGTGAGAGAGATTACCTTCTCTATCGTATTGATGTCTACGACAACCGAAGAGGCGTCTGCCGACCCGTTCTTCAGCTCGTCGATATACATGTCTATGGCTTTGCGGGCAGAGTACTCCTCGTCCCTGTACTTTGTTGCCAACTCGTAGTCAAGATCTTTTACGGCTTGCAGCTTCGCTTCGTGTATCTTCTTGAGGTTTTCCTCCATCTCTGCGATATGAGAGGCGTCCGAACGGTGGCTGATGAAAGCATGAGCTCCGGCCTCGTCCATGGCATCTATCGCTTTGTCAGGAAACTGTCTCTCGGTAACGTATCTTTCCGTTAGCTTAACGCAAGCCATAAGTGCCTCATCCGTGTACTTCACTCTGTGATGTTTTTCATAGACGGGTCGCAACTTTTCCAATATCCTTAGGGTCTCTACTTCGTTTGTTGCGGATATCCTGACTTTCTGAAAGCGTCTGTCCATCGCTCCGTCCTTCTCGATCGACTTGCGATATTCGTCTGTTGTCGTCGCTCCTATACATCTTATCTCTCCACGGGCCAGGGCAGGTTTGAGGATGTTTGCGGCATCGAGCCCCCCTTCAGGGTTACCGCTCCCCATGATTGTGTGTATTTCATCTATGTAAAGTATGATCTCGGGGTGCTCTCTCATCTCTGCGATGAGTGTCTTGACCCGCTCTTCAAACTGCCCTCTATACATAGATCCGGCAACAAGGCTCGCAAGATCGAGCGAAATGATCTTCTTGTCCATCAGAGATATGGGGACCTTTCGCTCTTCGATACGTTGAGCGAGCGCCTCGACGATGGCAGTCTTGCCTACTCCGGGCTCGCCAAGCAGGAGGGGATTATTCTTTTTTTTGCGACAAAGTATCTGAGCTATGCGCATCATCTCCTCTTCGCGGCCATAGACGGGATCGAGCTTGCCGTCCCGGGCAGCGGCATTCATGGAGACCCCGTAAGCATCAAGCATTGGTGTATCACCGGGCTTCTTCTCTTTCTTGGGGTCGGCTTTTTTCCCTTCGTTCGGGTTTTTTGAAGCCGAGTCTTTATTAAGTAGCTCGTCTCCCCACCCATCTTCTTTGTTGTCGTCCTCCTTGAATGGGTTGGCAGCTTCGATCGTCGGGATATATATATTCAGTCTTTTTTTCTCCTTATCCATATATAAATTGGGTCTGCTGATAGTACAATCACAGGGATTGACACATCTTGCGCACAATCTCTGCTATGTATTCCACTGCATAATCTGTGCCAAACTTGGAGAGACGTATGCAAAGGTCATAATTATCAGCCATACCCCACTGTCGGGAGGTATAGTAGTTGTAGTATTCTCTCCGTCTCCTATCCGTCTTCGTAATGACACTGTGTGCCTCTTCTTCGGACACGGAGAGTCGCTCCATCACGTTGGCGACTCTGACCTCAAGCGTGTCTGTGACAAAGAGAGAGAGAAGATTGGGACGTCCACGCAGGACATAGTCGCTGCACCTCCCTACGAAAATGGCTGACCCTGCGGCAGCGATCCGTTCGATTGTTTCGCACTGTTTGCAGAATATATTCTCATCGCTCAGGTAGTTTGCCGAATAGGTATAGAAAGAGTTCGTCATCGGGTATGCCGAGCCATAGATATATGGGAAGGTCGGTGCACTACGTTCGTCGGCACGCTCGAAGATTTCTTTGCGGATACTACTCTGTTCTGCCGCCTTGTCAAGGAGGTTTTTGTCATACATCGGTACGTTGAGTGCCTTGTGAAGTTCGTCAGCCAGCCTTAGTCCGCCACTACCGTATGAGCGACCTATCGTGATGTAGTATTTAGTGTTGCTGTCCATAATGTTGTGAGTTTAGTAGTGACACCATCAACAGATAGCCTAAAGATACAAAAAACTATAAGTCCGGATCTCTCGATGACCCTATGGAAGGGGTGGTCAGGGTAGAGTCCTCCCTTTCTTGTACTTGCATGTGAGGTCGGGAGACTTGCTATAGAAAAGTCTCCCGGTACGGGCAAAAACTTGGAGATTACCTGAAGTGAACTGATAATCAGTGGCAGAAAAATAATTTTCAGGAGCGGAAAACTACTTTTCAGCCCTTGAAAATTACCTTTCAGCTCCCGATTATAACTTCAGGTACGGTAGATGTGGACTTTGTTGCGGTATCCTCATGATTTTATCTGTGATCTATGAGATATAGATAGGGAGACTGTGACATAGCTTCGACTATGACACAGTCTCCCCGTGACCCAACCCTTCGGTCGGGATGTGCTTATGCAACTGCCAATTCTGTCGAAATCAAGTACCAGGTGTATGCAGCAAATATAAGTAGAAGCAGTGCACCTTCGACACGATTTATCTTACCTATGGAGATGAAGCGCGAGAAGAACAGTAGAGCGAATGGTGCAAAGAACTGCATAAACAGGTCTAGGTAGGAGAAGTTCAACCCGGTCTGATTATTCACCGCACCTGTAATCCCGAGTACGAAGAGGATATTGAAGATATTGCTTCCCACGACATTCCCGATGGCGATGTCTGCATTCTTCTTTATCGCTGCCACAAGGGAAGTGGCAAGCTCCGGCATAGAGGTGCCCCACGATACGAGAGTAAGACCGATAAGGGTCTCGCCCACACCCAGGCTGCGTGCTATCTCTGACGCGGAATTGACGAACAGTCTCCCTCCGAAGATCAGGGCAGCAAGACCGCCTATGACGTATAATGCCGCCACGACCGGCCGGAGATCTTTGATCTCGGGTACGCTATGCTCTTCGGATCTTTGGCTTCCTTTCTTGCCCATATATATGGTATATGAGAGGAAGAGTAGTCCAAAGGCAATGAGCATCCACCCTTCCGATCGGGTCAATTCGGATACCTCTTTCCCATCGATGAATATATCTCCGATGGCCAGAATGAGGAGAAGCGAACTGAGGACGCAGAGGGGCATATCAAAGTTGCGTGAAGACTTCCCGACAGGGAGCGGAATGATGATGGCAGTGAGACCGAGGATGGCAAAGACATTGAAGATATTGCTCCCGATGACATTACCGACAGCAATGCCACCGTTCCCCTCTAAGCCCGACAGGATGCTCACAGTTAGTTCCGGAGCGGACGTACCGAATGCCACGACAGTCAGACCAATGACCATCTGCGAAATCTTGAATTTTGATGCAATGGACGAGGCCCCATCGGTGAGAAAGTTGGCTCCTGCGATAATCAATGCGATACCAACGAGTACAAGTAATACGTCAAGTAACATAATTTGCTATATAAATAATAGTGTGAAATATTTATTCTACCTTTATTCCTGAACGCTTCTTCAGTGCACGCACCGTAGCACTCCTGCCCTTGAAACGCTTATAGAGGAGGTCCGCATCCTCTGCATCCCCCTGTGAGAGTATATTGTCCATAAACCTCCCGGCGGTAGCACGGTCTCGCAGACCGTGCATCTCAAACTCTTCAAACGCATCTGCATCGAGGATCTCCGCCCACTTGTATCCATAGTATCCTGCTGCGTAGCCCCCGTTGAATATATGCGAGAAGCTACAACTTATGACTCCGCCGGGTACGCGAGGGAGCAGTGATGTCCGCTCTCCCACAAGTGTCTCTATCTCTTCTATGCTATCTCCGGGGATGCTTTCGGCGATGCCCGTATGCCATGCCATATCGAGGTATCCGAAGTTTAGCTGACGGATGCAGGCATATCCTTCGAGGAAGAGGGTGTTGCGCCTAATGGCTTCAAGAAGAGTCTCGGAGATCGGAGCTCCGGTTTGGTAGTGTGTGGCAAAGCTTTTCACAAACTCCGGACATCTTACCCAGTTCTCCATGATCTGCGATGGCAACTCGACAAAGTCCCTAACCACATTTGTACCGCTAAGGGATGCGTACTTTACCTTGGTCAATAGGCCATGAAGCCCGTGACCAAACTCATGATAAAGTGTCGTCACCTCGTCAAAAGTCAAGAGGGATGGGGTAGAGCTCGTGGGCGGAGTGAAGTTCATCACGAGACTGATTACGGGTCTGACGTCGTCGTATGCTTCAACGTAGTTGGTCATCCACGCTCCCGACTGTTTGCCTCGGCGGGGGAAGAAGTCGGTCATCAGTATCCCGATACTCTCGTCCTTCGCCCCCAGTACATCATATATCCGTACATCGGGATGATACTTAGAGAGCACGTCGTTCGGCACAAACCTAATATCGTACAGGTCTGTGGCTAATCCGAACATGGCTTCTACGACTCTGTCGAGGGGGAAGTAGGGTCTTGTCTCCTCTTCATCGTAATGTAAGGTCTCTACTTTATACTGCTCGGCATAGTAACTCCAGTCCCAAGGCATCATGGGGCTCGACAACGGAGTGCACCTCGTCGCCTTGGCGGCAAACTCCTGTACGGCTCTCACCTCGCTTCGTGCCAGATCTATATATCCGTCGTAAAGGTCGTCCAGCATCTCGTATACGGCCTTTGGTGTCTTGGCCATACGGTCTTTGAGGACATAGTCTGCATAAGTCTTGTGTCCCAAGATGGTAGCGATGCGTGTACGGAGTCGGATAATCTTGAAGACGATATCGCGATTGCATGTCTCCTTAGCGGTATCGTAGCACAAACGTTGCCTATCCCGGTACATCTTCTCTCGCACTTTCCTGTCATCGCAATACTTCATGATGGCGGTGTAGGACGGAAAACTAAAGTCGAAGATGTACCCGCTTTTCCCTTGTTCTTGGGCCTTCTGTCGGGCTGTCTCCAATGCGGACATCGGGAGATGCGATAAAATAGAAGCATCTGTTACCTCAAGAGTATAATTGTTTTGCTCAACGAGGACGTTCTGACCGAACTTTAGTGTCGTCTGACTTAACTCTTTGCGTAAGGCTTTTAGCTCTTCTCTCTCGTCATCAGTCAGGAAAGCCCCCCTGTCTCTATACCCTTCGTAGGTCCTAAAGGTCAGTCTCTTGTCGATATCTGATAGGGAATCATACTCGGAGAGATAGATCTGCTCCACGTTGCGTGCCAGATCTATGTCCATTCCTATCTCGTTGTTGAGGTCGGAGAGTAGGGGATTGAGCTCCTCAGATACGGTCATGAAGTCATCATTTGCGTCACAATGCAAGAGATTGAAGAAGACAGAGGTGAGGAGATCTAACGCTTTGCCGGAGCTCTCAAGCGCAAGGATTGTGTTGGCGAACGTAGCTTCTTGGCGTTTGATCTTCTTTATCTCCGCCACTTCTTTGCGATGCTCCTCTATCTTGTCGCGGATGAGGGAGGCAAGATGTTCGGGAGCTCTGTTCAGAAAGTCTGGGTAAATCATAAATCAATAATAATTACCTATGTGTAAAAAAGCAAGAGATCGCATAGGGAGATGTTGTTTCATTCCCCTATGCGATACCTTGTATAGATGATGGTGACACCTAAAAACTTATTTCCTTTTCGGTACGATCTTCTCTACCCTTCGCAGGTGACGACCACCTTCAAAGGGTGTGTTGATAAATATGTCTACCATCCCAAGGGCTTTCTCCCGGGAGATGAATCTTGCAGGTAGGGAAAGTACGTTGGCATCGTTGTGCTGACGTGCCAGACTTACCAGCTCATCGTCCCAACACAATGCGGCACGTACGGCATCATATTTATTCAAAACCATAGAGATACCGTTACCCGATCCACATATTGATATACCTCTATCGACACTGCCTTCGGTCACAGCCACTGCCAGAGGGTGAGCGTAGTCCGGATAGTCGCAACTTTCGGTGTTGTCGGTACCGAAGTCTTTGACTTCGAACCCCTGTTCTCTAAGGTGGCTTATCACAGCAGACTTGAGATCATAACCGGCATGATCGGCAGCGATACCTATCGATTTGATTGCTTCAGTCATTATTCTTGATTATTTCTTTTTGATGAGTTTACTTACTTGCTTGACAACATTCTCAGGCGTGAAGCCAAGTTTCTCGTCCAAGACCTTGTAAGGGGCAGAGAAGCCAAACGAATTGAGCCCCCATATACTGCCTTCTCCCGCTACCAAACCCTCGAGAGTTACGGGGAGGCCTGCGGTCAACCCGAAACGAGGTACCCCTACAGGCAGTACGGAGGCCTGATACTTGGCACTTTGGTTGCGGAAGAGTCCTTCGGACGGTACTGATACGACTTGTGCACGTATCTCCTTCTTAGCGAGTTTATCTGCGCCAGCGATGAGAGTCGATACCTCTGAACCGCTTGCCAAGAGTACGACATCGGGTTGCTCTACTTCACGTACGATGTATGCTCCCTTTGCCACTCTCTTAGATTTTGTATAGTTATTCCCCGGTAGGTCGTCTATGTTTTGACGCGAAAGGATAAGGGCAGAAGGGGTCTTGGTGTTCTCCATCGCAAGCTGCCATGCTACGGTCGTCTCGTGTACATCTGCGGGACGGAGAGCCAGCAGAGAGTTTTCTCCCGAATGGTTTTTCAGCTTTTCCAGCAGTCGGATCTGGGCTTCCTGCTCTACGGGTTCGTGTGTCGGTCCGTCTTCTCCCACACGGAATGCATCGTGCGTCCATACAAACTTGACAGGAACCTCCATCAAAGCGGCCATACGTGCGGCAGGTTTGATATAGTCTGAGAATACAAAGAATGTACCGCAGGCAGCAATGATACCGCCATGTAGGGACATCCCTATACAGAGACATGCCATCGTGAACTCACTCACCCCGGACTGAAGAAAGCCTCCTCCGAAATTGTCACGTGTGATGACGCTGGTTTTTTTGAGAAAACCGTCTGTCTTATCTGAGTGTGATAGATCTGCACTTGTTACGATCATATTGGGGACATGGACGGCAAGGTGACTTAGCACCGACGCTGAGGCAGCTCTTGTCGCCTGGTTGGGCTTCTGGACGATGCTTTTCCAGTTGATCGCCGGAGCTTCATTCGAGAGCCAAGTGTTGAGTTCCTCGGACAGCTCTGCATTTTTCTTTGACCAAGCATTATATTCGTCCTGCCACTTGTCGCACTCTTTGCGGAGGGTTTTATTGCGCTCCGCGTACATCTTGCGCACATCATCGAAGATGACGAATGGGTTTTCGGGATCACCGCCCAGGGCTTTTACGGTACTTGCCGGGCATGCTCCCGCAGCTGATAGGGGCTGACCATGGGTCGATACCATATTTTCATACGACTTGCCTGTGCTATCTACTGCACCTTTACCCATCAAAGTACGACCGATGATGAGGGTCGGCTTGCCTTTTACTGCGATCGCTTTGTCGAGGGCACTGCGTATTTCATCGTGATCGTTGCCGTTGATTTCCAGTACCTCCCAGCCCCACGCCTTGTACTTCATCGCAACATCTTCGGATGTTACCTCATCGACAGTGGTAGAGAGCTGGATATTGTTGGCGTCGTAGAACATCACAAGGTTATCAAGACCCAGGTGACCTGCTATACGTCCTGCTCCCTGAGATATCTCTTCCTGAATCCCGCCATCGGAAATGAAGGCGAAGATCCTCTGGCGCATGATCTTACCGAAGCGAGCTTCCATCTTCTTTGCTGCGATAGCTGCTCCCACAGCGTAGGTATGCCCTTGACCGAGAGGGCCGGAAGTATTTTCCACGCCTCGCTTTACGTCCCTCTCGGGATGCCCCGGCGTGACGCTGCCCCATTGGCGAAAGCTCTTGAGATCCTCCATTGAGTACTTCTCAAACATCGCAAGCGTAGCATAGAGCATCGGAGACATATGTCCCGGGTCAAGGAAAAACCTGTCACGAGCAAACCACTCCGGACGCTCCGGATCGAATATCATGTATTCGGAAAAGAGGACTTGTGCGAAGTCTGCTCCGCCCATCGCTCCTCCGGGATGCCCGGATTTTGCCTTTTCGACCATAGAGAGCGCAAGTATTCTGATATTGTCTGCCGCTCTTACGCTAAGCTGTTTTTTATCCATGATGGTAATAGTATGTTGAGTAGATTATAATGTAGTCACAGTTATGTTGTGCTAAGTATCAAGCAAATTTACTAAGAAATGGGGAATATAATATATCAATGTGTAGCGAGCTTTGGCGTTTGTCCCTTCCCATGTCGGGTACAGAGGAGCTACGGAGTGGGATAGTGAAGGGTGAGTTGTCACAGATAAACTTCTCGATAACGGGATATAAATCTGTCTTCCGGAGCTGAAAACTAATAACCAGCCCTTGAAAATTAGTCTTCCGTCCCTGAAAATTAGCTTTCAGCTCCGGAAGACAGATTTATGTCCAGTTGTCGCCATTTTCTTTTCCCGTTTCGAGCAACTTCTCTACCGCGGATTATATAATGTAGTGAAGCTCACGGCCACTATACTCTCCGATGATCTCCTCCACCTTCTGCGGGAGAGGGCTCCTCTCCTCATAGGCAGAGAGGAGTGCTTTGGCGCACGTTCGTGTCATACATACGTTTCTCCACGATACGACCGGGTGGGCCTTTAGTTTGTCCGGAGCGATCCTTGTGATCTTATGAGTCAGTTCGGAGAGTGTAGGGTACTTATGTTTGCTCTTGGTAGCACGCTCTTCAAATCTCATCGTACAGATACAATGCATCGACACGAACGTATCACGAAGTGCTGTGGCATCGGCATCGGTCAGCAACTTATTCAGCACCATGACGTCGAACTCCGCATTGTGAAACACCAAAGTCACGCCCTCCCTCAATACCATGTTCAGGTGATCTGCTGCATCCTTCACGGTAACGCCATAACGTTCTATCTGCTCGGCGGATACTTTGTGTACACGCCGAGCAGATAGAGCCCCGATCTCCTCCTGATGCACCAGGAATGTATCGTGAGAGATGACACGAAACTCCTCGTCCGTCATCATCCAAGAGATCTGTAAGGCATCGGGAATGTCTTTGTCACTGATGACCAAGCCATTTGTCTGTACGTCGATGATGGCATAGCGCGGATGCCCTCTGTCGGGTGCTACGGGAGGGAAAAGTATGTTTTCGTTCGGGGTAAGTCTCGAATCTCTATTATCACTTTCCGAGGTCTCGTCCGAGATGTTGCGTGCGAAGAGCCGCCACAGCACCAGGAAGAGTAGTAGGAGGGAAAGGACGACAATATAACCCGTCACTGCGTCAGTTCGTAAGGCGTTCGACCGACTTCTTACGAGCAAGCATACAAGCTCCCATCACCCCGGCATAGTTTTGCAGGTACGATACCTTGAGCTCCGTGTCCTGATTGACCATATTGAGCGAATACTTGCGGATTGCACTACGGAGAGGGTGCATGATGTAGTCGCCTGTCTTGGAGAGAGGCCCGCCCAAGACGACCACATCGGGGTTGAAGAGATTGATGAGGCCCGCAATGTGCAGCCCGAGCTGTTCGCCCACCTCTTCGAGGATTTCGATACACAGGATGTCTTCCTTGCGTGTCGCTTCGATGAGATCATCCAGAGTTATCTGGTCGCCGATAGGTCCTTTCTTCGGATCGTACTTCTCAAGTAAGATGGAGTTGTCCCCTTCGTTTATTTTGTCTACGAACTTGCGGTGCAACGCTATCCCAGAAGCCTCCGTCTGGAGGCAGCCCTTTTTGCCGCATTGACACATTACTTCGTTTTTGTAACCGTGCATGTGTCCGAACTCTCCCGAGAACCCACTCTTGCCGTTATAGGGCTCTCCCTCCAGGATGATACCGAGGCCAAGTCCCCAGGCTACATTGACGAAGAGCATATTGCGCCCTTCGTGGATGAAATGGGTCATATATTCACCGTATGCGCATGCACGGGAATCGTTGTCGATAAAGGTTTGGATCTTCAGAGCATTCGATAGGACTTTCCCTAATGGTACCTCGGTGAAGTGAAAGTAAGTATAGCTGTATCCCGTGACAGGGTTAAGACGCCCGAAGATGTTCACGCCGACACTCACAACGGCATCGCGCCCTTGTGGCAATTCATCTATATATTGATTGATCTCCCGACACATCTCGTCGAGACACTCTTGGGTATTCGCAAATACAAATGGGATATTCATCTTCTCGTGTACACGATCCCCGCACAGGTTTATCAGGGCACAGTGCATCTTCCCCGGTGAAAAGTCCACCCCGACGAAGAAGCAACTCTCGGAGTTCAACCCGTAGAGATAGGGATGTCTTCCTCCAGCGGTTT
>JBHBLB010000001.1:0-6904 GCA_041791495.1 Porphyromonas sp. | reverse complement strand
TGATGTCGCGATGAATAAGTAATGCGACCAGCCGAGGAAAGCGTAGTGCAAGTTCTCTGTGCTCTTGAGCCAACCATCTTCTGAGCATAATGATTTCTTCAAAGTCGTGTATCATGAACACAATAGGCAGTAAAGTCATCAGCAATTGTAGCGTTGTCATTTCCGTATTGTACTTATTTTGTGTTGTACAAGAGTACATCAAAGTTACTTTTTATCCCTTATTGCACAATCACTACTGCTCCTTTTGAGCTTGGAGATACTCTATCTCATCATTTTCAGTGTTGATTGCTCGTAAGATACTAATCGGATATGATTGCAGTGTCTTTTGATATTCCGTACATAGTCTTGGGATTATTTTTACTAAAACGATATATTTGTGGTATAAGAGGGACGGGATCTACAATGGGATGCTGATATAGGATTAGTAAGAAATGTACGACTATACATTATTTAAGTTATGGACTCGAACTATATTACACTGACAAAAGAGAGCATAGAGGTAGAACATATTTGCTGTGCCTTTTCGGACAAGAAATGCTTGGATGGATATAAAATGAAGAAAGAGTGGTTAAAAAGCGAATTTGACAACGGCTATATCTTCAGGCGATTGGACGCACGAGCCAAGGTATTTATAGAGTATGTACCTGCGGAGAATGCCTGGTGTGCGGTAGATGCCCAGAACTATATGATGATAAATTGCTTTTGGGTTTCCGGGCAGTATAAAGGGAAGGGGCACGCAAAGGCATTGCTTCGATCTGCCATTGAGGACGCTAAGGCGCAAGGGAAGGTAGGGTTGGTCACGGTAGCCGGGACAAAGAAGTTTCACTTTATGAGTGATGCGAAATGGTTGATTGGACAAGGATTTGAGACCGTCGAACAGTTGCCACACGGATTTTCGCTATTGGCATTGAAACTTGGTGAGGAGGTTCACGACCCTGTGTTTAAGGAATGTGTGAGGAGAGGAGAGTGTGAGGATAAACAAGGGCTTGTCGTATATTACTCAAGCAGATGTCCTTTTACGGACTACTATGTAAATGGGTCGCTTAGATTGCTTGCTGAGGAGAATGGAGTCCCTCTGAAGCTGATTAAAATTGAGACAAAAGAGCAGGCACAAACGGTACCATCGCCCGCCACTATCTTTTCCGCATTTTACAATGGTAGGTTCATTACCACAGATATGAGTATCTGTGTGGCGTCCCGATTCAGTAAGTTCCTGAAAGAGATCAAGGCTTGATTCAGGAGCAGACTGCCTTTCTGACACTTTTTTCTTGATAGGAAGCTTAAGTTTGTGCCGTAGATGGCCGGACGAAAGGGTGGTGTCTCCGCAGAGAGATACTGCCTTATTTGTATTTTGACTTATGGATGAAGTGGCACGAGCCTTGGGACGAAAGATTGGCGGAACGGAGTATAAACTTCGGACGATTGGGATGTGAAGTCGCATTCAGCCCCTGACTATTGGTTTTCCGCTCCTGAAAACTACTTTTCAGCCCTTGAAAATTAGTTTTCAGGAGCAGAAAATAACTTCCGGTGCAGTAAAAGCCAGTTTCGTTGCGGTATGTCTGCTATTTGTAATACGGAAGCGAAGAGTAGGGAAGGTGGTAGTGTCCTTTTCAGGACAGGCGATGGGCGATGATCAGGTGCCGATCTGCCTTGTCTCCCGAAGCATAGAGGAAGAGGAAGCGACTCTCTCCGCCTTCCTTTATACCGACAGTCTTGATGAAAGCTTCCGGAGAGGTGGGGAGGTTCTTCACCACGACGTTGAATTTTTGTCCTTTCAGTCGTGAGGTCAGTTGCTTTCTCCACGGCAGGCTCTCTATGACTTCAAACTTTCGCCCTGGGAAGTCTGGGATGAGCTCTTCGCTGAAGAAGAGGTGTGTATGCTCGTGGGGGTGTGTCACCTTGGCGGCAAACTCGGGAAACGCGTCTATCCCTGCCTTGGCAACGGACGGGTAGAGGTCGTAAAGATATTTCCCCACTTGTGGCGATACTCGAGATTGTACTCTCTCGTTCGTGCGGTCGCTGCGGAGGAGATAGGTATGCTCTCTCTGCAACTCTACGATATGTAATCCTCGTATGTCGGTACATCGGGGAGCGATGTGTACGAGGAGCTCCTTGCACTCTCTCTGGAGCGATACGATATGTATGCCGCACTCTTGTCCCCAAATACTCTCTATGTATGCAATGTCTATCATAGGAGAGAGCTTGATGAGCACTTCGGTGTCGGGGTTGGACTCGAATATCTGTGGCAGGAGTGTCCGCATATCGGGGCTGCTCTCCTCGATGAGAAATGAGCGTTGCCTACTCTCTCCGGGGCGTCGATCGGGATCGACGAAGACAAGGTCTGGATGGTAGGTGCGGATGAGGTGCAACCCCTCGACCTCGGCATCGCCTTGGTGCGTGGTGATATTGGAGTATCCCATCACGGAGAAGTTGTGCCGCGCCAGCTCGGTGCGCTCAGGGTTTCTCTCCAGATAGTGAACCGTGCCTTGGGTGGCAGTGGCAAAGAGGGAGGTGTCTACGCCAAGCCCTCCGCTCATATCGAGGATGGTGCTGTCGGCTTTGGGGACTAACCTCGTCTTGTATAGGGCTGTCTCCTGGGTTGATGCCTGCTCTACCATCACCGGATCGGGGATGAGGACATCGGCGTGTGCTGCCCAGGAGGGTAGTTTTTTCGTTAGTTTCTTTCGTCCATCGATACAGCGTGCGACATCGCTTAAGTCAAAATGAGGATACCTATCCCGTTGGAGCAACAACGAATAGGTATCCTCATTTTGATTTTTGTACACGAAGTCTATGAATGCTCTATCGAATTTCATCATCAAGATATACTTGGGGTCAAGGGACGAAGCACTCGATGATGTGTGCGGATCCTACTTCACCTTTCGGAGCGATGGTACACTCCTTCACCTCTGCCGGGAGAAGCAGGGTCTCTCCTTTCGACAGGGTTTCGTTGCCTTTGTCGGTCTCTATCACTACTTCCCCGTCGGCACAGAAGAGTACGGTGAATGAGTCGCGCTCCGAGACGGGGAGCTCAAACGGACGGGTCAGGTTGAGGTGCGATGTATGGAAGTACTTGCATGAAGCCATAGTCGCAAGGTTATCTGTCGCTTGGGTATCGTATGCTTCGGTGCTGTGGGTATTCACATTGTAGTCGAGCACTTGTGCTGCATCCTCTATATGCAAGTCGCGGAGCTTCCCTTCACTATCGCGCCTATTGAAGTCGTACAGACGATATGTGATATCGCTGGCCTGTTGTATCTCAAGTATGAGACATCCGCTGCCGATGGTATGGACTTTGCCGGCAGGGAGATAAAAGACATCGCCGGGCTTTGCCGTATGGCGGTCGAGATACTCCATTACTTCATCTGTCTTTACGACCTCTTTCAGTCGCTCGGGTGTGATACGCTTCTTCCATCCGGCGTATATGGTGGCGTCGGGTGTCGTATCGAGGAGGTACCACATCTCGGTCTTGCCTCTGCTCCCATGGTGCTCGGCGGCATACTCATCGCCGGGATGTACCTGTACGCTTAGGTCATCGTTAGCGTCGATCATCTTGATGAGGAGCGGGAACTCCCCACTGAAGGCTTTGACTATATGCTCTCCGAGGAGACAGGGACCGTACTCTGCAACGACGGTATTCAGGTCTTTGCCTTTCAGTGCCCCATTGGCAATGACAGAGGTATTGCCTTTCATGGGCGATATTTCCCAACTTTCTCCTATGTCATCGTAAGGGGATGACAAGCCTTTGTACAAATGTATGTGCGTGCCTCCCCAAATCTTACGTTGGTATATGGTCTCGAACTTCAGCGGATATAGATCTTTCTTACTCATTTATTACTATTGCTTGATTTCTTTTTTAGTACGATCGCAGTCCTTGATGGTATGTACAGACTAAGGAACCCCTTCCCATCCATTGCAAATGTCGGATCATGTCGGGTAAAGTGGCAGATCGTGTGGTCGATCCTTGCGTACCCTCCGAACCTCTCTTCGTCACTGTCCAGTATCACCTTATACTCTCCGACAGGAGCAAGTATCTCATAGTCGGCGAAAGAGTGCGTAGGATTGAAGTTGAAGATATACACGTATGCCCCACGTTCGTACGCAAGTATCTGATCTTCCCCCTGATTCCAGAGTTGGGTAAGCGGTAATCGTTCGAAGTGCGAGATAGAACGAAGGTGTGCCAGCATCTCATTGTCGAAAGTCTCAAGCCACCCATACTTGAGAAACCCATTGTCTTGCAGCGACCACTGCCTGCGGGCATATTTGTAACTCCATCCGTTCCCTTCCCTTGGGAAGTCTATCCATTCGGGATGTCCGAACTCGTTCCCCATGAAGTTTAGATACCCTCCGTTGGTGGTTGTAGCGGTTACGAGGCGTATCATCTTGTGTAGGGCGATGCCACGGGCCGTGATGTCGTCGTGGTCTTCTCTATCCATGTGCCAGTACATTTCCTTATCTATGAGTCGGAAGATTAGGGTCTTGTCGCCCACAAGTGCCTGATCGTGGCTCTCGACATAGCTTATCACACGTTCGTTTGCCCTACGATTGGTCGTCTCCCACCAGATAGAACCGGGGTGCCAAGCCTCATCGGGAAGCTCCTTTACCGTCTTTATCCAGAAGTCCGGTATATTCATGCCGAGGCGATAGTCGAACCCGTAGCCGCCTTCATCCATAGGAAGTGCTATGCCCGGCATACCGCTTACCTCTTCAGCTATCGTTATGGCACCGGGGAGGATCTCATGTATGAGTTTATTTGCCAGGGTAAGGTACATGATTGCATCGCCATCCTGGTGACCGTTGTAGTAATCTTGATACGAACAGAATGCCTCTCCCATACCATGAGAATAGTAAAGCATCGACGTCACACCGTCAAAACGGAACCCGTCGAAGCGGAATTCTTCAAGCCAATACTTGCAGTTGGAGAGCAAGAAGTGCAGTACTCCCTCTTTGCCGTAGTCGAAGCACATCGAGTTCCATTGGGGATGCATCATGCGTTCTCCCTGATGAAAGTATAGAGTGTGCGTGCCATCGAAACGTGCCAATCCCTCTGCTTCGTTTTTCACTGCGTGAGAATGCACCAGATCCATGATGACAAGTAAGCCCAATCTATGGGCTTCGTCTATCAGTTCTTTCAGTTCGTCCGGCGTCCCAAACCTTGAAGCGGGCGCAAAGAATGAGGACACTTGATAGCCGAAAGAGCCATAGTAAGGGTGCTCCATTACGGCCATGATCTGTATGGCATTGTACCCTTTCTTTGCAATACGCGGAAGTACCTTTTCGCGGAACTCGCGATAGCTCCCGACCTTTTCCTCTTCGGTCGCCATTCCTATGTGAGTTTCATATATAAGGAGTGGGTACTCTCCGAGGGAAGGTCGGTCATGCCGAAAGCGGAATACGGTCTCCGGATCCCATACTACGGCAGAGAAGAGTGTTGTCTCCGGGTCCTGAACGGTGTACCGTGCCCAAGCCGGTATGCGCTCACCCTCACCTCCCTCCCAGCGGATAAGGAGCTTGTAGTGGCTCCCATGCCTAAGGGCCTCTTTGTCTAAGTGTATCTCCCATACACCGTTTTCGCTACGAGCGAGACTATACTCGGCTTTGGGTAACCACTCTGCCGCATCGCAGAGGAAGTATATCTCCTTTGCTGCCGGGGCCCATTCTCTGAAGACCCAGCCAAGGTCGGTCTTGTGCAGCCCGAAGTACAGATGTCCCGTAGCAAAGTCCGCAAGGCTTGTCCCTTGAGATCCTGCCACGAGTATTCTTTCTTTCGCTTCGGCATACTCCTTCCTCCTGTTGATTATGGTTTCATAAGGTTTGAGCCAAGGGTCTTTGCTTACCAAGTCGAGTGTACTCATTGTATTCGCTCTGTCTTATCAGTCGATGAAACGTCTCAAGATGTCGTTATAGTTCTCTATTCTCCTATCTCTGAGGAAGGGCCACCAACGCCTTACGTTCTCACTTCTTTGCATATCCACCTCTACGACGGCCGTTGCTTCCCCATCTGTCGGAAGCTGTGTGATGATCTCCCCTTGCGGACCAGCTACAAAGGAAGTCCCCCAGAACGTAATACCGCCTGTGGCTCCGCTCTCATCCGCTTCGTGACCGACACGATTGACTGCTATGACCGGCAGCCCATTGGCTACGGCATGGCCGCGCTGTATAGTCACCCAAGCCTCTCGCTGACGCTTCTTCTCTGCAAGCTCATCACTGCTCTCCCATCCTATCGCTGTCGGATAGATCAGCAGGTCTGCTCCGGCAAGGGCCATCAGACGTGCGGCTTCCGGGTACCATTGATCCCAACATACGAGTACACCGAGCCTGCCTATCGAAGTCTCTATGGGCTTGAAGCCGAGGTCTCCCGGGGTAAAGTAAAACTTCTCGTAGTATGCCGGATCATCGGGGATGTGCATCTTTCGGTACTTCCCTGCTATCGTCCCGTCCTTTTCCATTACTACCGAAGTATTGTGGTATAGACCGGGAGCTCTCTTTTCAAACAAAGAGAGCACGATGACGATGCCTAACTCTCGGGCAAGGGCCCCAAAGTGATCGGTCGAAGGGCCGGGTATGCTCTCCGCTTGGTCGAACAGGGATACATCCTCTCTTTGGCAGAAGTACAAGCCGTTGTGCAGCTCTTGCAGTATCACGAGCCGGGCTCCCTCTGCTGCTACTTCCCTTATGCTGTCCGACAGTCTGCGTATGTTGGCCCCTCTGTCCGAGGTGTTGTGCTGCTGAATGATACCTACTTTCATATTATGTGTACGTTATTTCAAAAGATCTGGGTGAATGAATCCTTGTGGGAACTGCATCGTGATACAGTGCAGTGACCCATGTTGCTTCACGAGCGACCGGCAGTCGATCCCTATTACTTCCCTTTCGGGGAAGAGCGGACGGAGTACCTCCAGTG